>JBDZVU010000041.1:27107-28388 GCA_040255845.1 Nitrospiraceae bacterium
AACCGCCCGCGATGACCGGGAAACTCGATGGCCCGATAGCCGAAATTCAGGTTGAAGTATTGCGTTCCGGAACCGGTGATATCGCTATGGGTCTGAGAAAATAGCCGCTGGCCCCCGACGGCGGTGTAGTCGTCGTCCACCAGCCGGCCGTGATCGAACACCACCGAAAAACCGACGTCTCCTTCCACGTACCAGCGGCGGCTCAGATTGATGCGCGCCGCCAGTTCCATGATCTGTGTACTGGTGTCGGTGTAGGTCAGTTTCGAGGTGGGGTTGCCCAGCCGCGCATCGAGCCCTGAGGCATTATGGCTCCACGTGGTTTCCCCATTGGTAAACAGCCACGACCGCAGCGACAGTTCGACCCGCGGTTTCTTTTCAGGAGGAGCCTCTCCGTCTTGCGCGAAGACAGGCACTCCCGTCGAAACCAGGCAGCAAACAAGGACCGCTCCCCATCGCCACCGCCTCATCGCCTGATCCCTCCGCGCTGAATCACGACCGTATCGAAGCACCGATCCGCGGTTTCGGGCATCACCCGGCGGCAGGCGGCCTGGATGTCTTCCTCGGCGAATTTCCGCTGCAGAAAGGCCGACAGCCAGACCAACCACGATCCGATCACAACCGCGAGGACGGCCCCCGCGACCCACGACCACACCACGTTCCAGGACCGTCCCGGAACATTGGGAAGCGTGTGCACCTCGCTCTCATCGACCGACCGCAAATGCTGCATGGCGACCACCTAGTTTGAATGGCGATTGGGGTCGATTCTACAGCAGCCCATGAACGTCCGATAGAAATTTGTCAATCCTGCGGCAGCCGCCGGGACACATTTCGCGTGGCTTCTTGAGCCGTCCCTCCGTCCTTTACTTGCCGTTAACACAGTACTGCGAAGGAATTGCAGGTCTTGTCCTACAAATGTTCGACCACGGTCCTGAAGGGCCAATCAGACAATCGGCGCTGCAGCGCGCAGAACTCCCAGGTTTTTGGTGCAGGGATTTTCCCTTGCGGCATCGGCATAAGGGTTGCTCAGGCGGCGTGGCTGAAACTCGGCCACAACCAAGGAGTTCATCATCATGGCACCACTGTCCGGGGGCATCCGGTCCGTTGCACGCTGTCTCGCTTCGCTGCTGTTCGTGTCGCTTTGTCTCGCGGCCGCGTTGCCCGCGGAAGTCTTTGCGCTCGCTTACAACCCCACGGCGATGACCTTCTCGGCGGCGCAGGGCACGAACCCCACGCCGCAAACGCTGACGTTCTGGAGGTCCTCAGTGAGTGAACGAGGCTGGT
>JBDZVU010000124.1:0-6498 GCA_040255845.1 Nitrospiraceae bacterium
GCATGGCGCCTGCCCTTGGCGATGAAAGTTCGAAATGGACAAGGCAAGTGGCTGCTCCGTCAAGTGCTGGACCGGTATGTGCCCCGCCGTCTTGTCGAGCGGCCGAAGATGGGATTTGGTGTCCCGCTGGATACCTGGCTTCGAGGGCCGTTGCGGGACTGGGCTGAAGATCTGCTGGAAGAGCGGCGGCTTCGCAGTGAGGGGTTCTTCGTTCCAAGTGCCATTCGTCGCAAATGGGAAGAGCATCTCTCCGGCCGCCGCAACTGGCAGTACTGGCTGTGGAACGTACTGATGTTCCAAGCGTGGAACCACCGGTGAGCGAAGCCCGCCCCCGATTAATCTACGTCATTACGGAAGATTGGTACTTTTGGTCCCACCGGCTCGATCTTGCCAGAGCCGCCCGGGATGCCGGCTACGATGTCACGATCGCCACCCGAGTGACCGACCATGGTCCGCGTATCACGAAGGAAGGTTTTCGATTGGCGCCGCTGACGATGAGCCGGCAAAGCCGCAATCCGTTTCATGAGTGTCGCTCAGTGATGGAATTGTTCCGCTTGTATCGAAGGATCCGGCCAAACGTCGTCCAGCATGTAGCCATGAAGCCCATTCTGTATGGAACGCTTGCCGCCTACCTGGCAAAGGTGCCCGTCATCGTGAATGCGTTTGCGGGGCTGGGCTACACCTTCACCAACGGCGGTTCCATGGTGTTGCGGGGGCTCGTGAAAACGGCCCTGCGCGGTGCAATGAGGGGCATCCGCTCGATGGTAGTAGTGCAAAATCCAGATGATTCTCGACTGCTCGTGCAAGAGGGGATCGTCACCGATTCTCAGATCAGGATCATCGCAGGATCCGGCTTAGACCTGGGGCAGTACTCCGTTGTTGCACCGCCGTCCGAGGCCCCTATGGTGGTGCTGCCGGCGCGCATGTTGTGGGATAAAGGTATTCGGGAGTTCGTGGAAGCGGCCCGAATGGTGAAAGCCCGATATCCCGAGGCGCGCTTCGTGCTCGTCGGCCGCCGGGACGACCACAACCCTGCTGCCATTTCGGAGTCGCAGCTGAATGGGTGGATGAACGAGGGCGTTGTGGAATGGTGGGGACATCGCGACGACATGGTCGCGGTGTATCATGGCGCGTCCATCGTCGTGCTGCCCTCCTACCGCGAAGGGTTGCCGAAAGTATTGCTCGAAGCCGCTGCTTGCGGACGGGCTCTGGTGGCGACGGACGTTCCCGGATGCAGAGAAATCTGCCGCGATCACGTTAATGGCTTGCTCGTTCCGGTGCGGGATGCCGGCGCGTTGGCAGAGGCGATGACATGGCTGTTGGAGCATCCGGAGGAACGAGAGGCTATGGGACGAGCAGGGCATGATATCGTGGCGCGTGAATACTCGACCCAACGCATTGCGCGAGAGACGCTGGCGCTTTATCAAGAATTGCTGCAGGCGAGCGGCATCACATTTCCACGCCACGCGCTGGCCTGATGCAGATTCTCGTCACCGGGGCCAGTGGCTTTCTTGGCAGCCATCTCACCGCCCGGCTTCTGCGGGACAACCATTCCGTTCATGCATTATCCCATACCGGCAGTGCGGACAAGATCGAAGGCACAGTGTTTCAAGGGGATCTGCGGGATCCAGACGTGGCCAAGCGCGCCGCCGCAGGCTGCGAAGTCGTGGTGCATCTCGCCGGGAAGGTGCACGCGCTCTATGAGCCTCAGAAGCAGCAAGCTGTCTATGATGACGTCAATGTCCAGGGGACCAGGCATCTGCTTGACGCCGCCGTCGCGAGCGGTGTGCGGACCTTCATCTTTGCGAGCACCGTCAAGGTGTTTGGCGAAACGACGGAGGGATGGGTGGACGAATCGCATCGGCCCTCGCCACAGTCCGCCTATGCCAAGTCAAAATGGAGTGCCGAGCAGTTGGTCAACGAGTATGGGCGGGCATATGGAATCCGCGCCGTCTCGCTGCGCCTTCCGCTGGTCTATGGTCCGACGGAAAAAGGCAACCTCTATCGGATGATCGAGGCGATCGATCACCGGCGCTTTCCGCCGTTGCCGAAGCTTCCGCATCTTCGGACGATGCTGCATGTGCAGAATTTTGTCGAGGCGGTCGTTCGAATCATTCGTTGCGACGAGGCACTGAAGGATTGTTACATCGTGGCCGACGCTCAGCCGTACAGCGTCACGGAGGTCTACGAGACGTTGTGTATCGGCCTGGGGAGGCCGGCTCCACGATGGAGGGTGCCGCTCAGCATGCTGAAGATCGGCGCCGCGCTCGGGAGCTTGGCCCACGCCGCGACGGGGATTCGGGTTCCGCTGACGAGTGCGACGTTGCGCAAACTGATCGAACCAGCGCTGTATCATCCCGGCGCGCTGTTTGAAGATCTTTGCTATCGGCCCAGTTTGTCGTTCCAGGACGCAGTGCCTGAGTTGATCGCCTTCTATCAGCGGGTCCATACGTGACCCTCGTCCTGGTTTTCACGACCGTCTTTGTCGTCTCGTGGTGGCTGACCGGGCGTCTCTGCGATCCAGCCTCGCGATTCTATCTGCTCGACCATCCCAATGAGCGGTCCCTCCATGAACGGCCTACGCCCAGGACTGGGGGGCTCGCTGTTCTCACGAGTGCGGCCCTGGGCCTCGAACTGTCGGCCATGACCAACCCCGGGAATCAGGTCATCGGGCTCAACGGGCAGGAAGTGTGGATTCTCGGTGCAGCGGCGGTCCTGGCCGGTGTGTCGTTTTGCGATGATCGATGGGGGCTGTCGCCTCTGATCCGCTTCGGTGTCCATGCGTCTGCGGCAATGGCGGTGGTGTTCGGAGCGGGTCTCAGGCTGCCGGCCGTATGGCTGCCCGTCGTCGGGGAGACCGAGTGGGGGTGGGCTACTATGCCGATAACGCTCCTCTTCCTCATCTGGATGACGAACCTCTACAACTTTATGGACGGCATGGACGGGTTTGCCGGCGGTATGACCATGTTGGGTTTTGCCTTCCTGGCCTTCTTCGGATGGCACGCCGGTCATCCCTTCATGTTCGTGACGGCGTCGGTCTTGTCCACGGGCGCCGCGGGATTTCTGCATCATAATTTTCCGCCTGCGCGAATATTCATGGGCGACGTGGGAAGCGTGCCGATCGGATTTTTGAGCGGCGCGCTCGCCCTGCTGGGGATGCAGGAACACATTTTTGACCTCTGGGTCCCGCTGGTGCTGTTCTCGCCATTTGTGGTGGACGCAACGATTACGCTGGTGCGGCGGCTAGCGCAGAAGCAAAAGATATGGGAGGCGCATCGCTCGCATTATTATCAACGCCTTGTTCTCGCTGGATGGGGGCACAAGCGCACAGTTTTAGTGGAATACGGATTGATGCTGTTATGCGGAGCCCTCGCACTGCTCTATCAAGCCGGGGACGAACTGCAGCGAACCGCGGTCCTGGCTGTTGTGAGCGCTGTGTACCTCGCACTGATCGTCGGGGTTCAATTTTTGGAGCGAAAACTTTCGTTATGAGTCTCGAAGGATCTGCGGCAGTTGATGCGCCAGCAGTATCGTCGGATCGCAGCCGGGCCGCGGTCCTTTACCTGGATATCAGCCTGTATGCGGTGCTCTGGCTGTTCCTGACCACCCTTCCGTTTCGCGGATTGCTCTTCGTCGAGCGACATGCCTTTATCTTGCTACTGATCTTGCTGGTGTGCTGGTCCGTGGTTCATCGTCGGCTGTTTTTTACCGCGACGCCGATTGACACCCCTTTGTTGGCATTTCTTGGCTGGGTAGCCCTTTCACTGCCGTTTGCCAGTTTCCCAGCGTACAGTTTCAAGGAATTTGGGAAGCTCTTGCAATGTATCCTCCTCTTTTATGGAGTGCTGTACTTCTTGGGAAAAGAGAAGAGCCGCAAGGCATTAGCGGCTCTCTTTGTCGGTATTACGGGACTTATGGCGGCCTATGGCCTTATGCAATATGATCCGCACAATCAACAGGCTATGACGTCCTTCCTGCCGTCGGAAGTGTGGTTGACCACCTACCTCGTTCTGTTTGTGCCGCTTTGTTTCGGTGTCGCCTATGCCCAACAACAGCGCCTGATGCGATGCCTTGCAGCGGGCATCGGCGTGACAGCCGCCGTGTGTCTCGTCCTAACCAGATCCCGGGCTGGTTCTGTCGCGCTGATCGGAGAACTGGTCCTCCTGGCGTATTTGTTCCGCCGATCCAAAGGGATCGTGATTGCCACACTGATGACGCTGGTTGTGGCCGTTGCGTTGTGGTCCATCAGCTTCGCCACCGTGCTGAAGCCTGGGATCGGCAGCGAACTGGTGCCGATGAATAAGAGCATCGGGTCCGTCGTGCATCGGTTCGATATCTGGAAATTTAGCCTGTCGGAAATCATGACGCATCCGATCGTTGGAATTGGCTACGGCAACAACACCTTTCTGATGCTCTATGGCCAGGAATCGGAGACCCTGGAACCTGGTCATGCGGCGGTCAGGCAATCAGGGACCCACAATCTGCTGCTGTACTACGCCCTCCATATCGGGCTCCCGGGTATGGCCCTTTTTCTTTGGCTCATGTTCCGTGCCTTCAAGCACCTGTCGAACGGCTTGCGAGACAAGGGTGATGGCATCCGATACGGGATTGCAGCCGCAGTGCTGGCTGGTATGGCTGGCGGGTTGATCCGGTTCCAGTTCGACATGATGTTCGTGGGGACTTTGGCTGTGATGTTTTGGGTACTGCTGGCGATGGGCCTGGCCTCTGTGTCGGAGTCCGCGCAACGACCTCCACGGAGGCAGGAGACATGAAGCTGCGAATGTTCGCGGTCAAGATGTTCCAAGCGGTCGGTGGCCGATATGGACATACGCTCGTTACCTACCGCTCCGTGTTGGTCGTGTGCACGCAATTGCTGTTGATCGCCCTGGCCAACCTGACGGCCTTTGCTCTTCGCTTCGACGGGACGATTCCAGCTCCATACGGCGCGATGGGCCTACAGGTGCTCCCGATCGTGCTCCTCGTATTCACCGGATCTCTCTGGGTGTTCGGCATCCATCGCGGACTATGGCGCTATGTGGGGATCCATGATCTAGGGAAAATCTTGTGGGCTTCGGTCGCGGGGACAGGGGCATTGTATGCCATCCTGCATGAGGTCCTCGATCTAGTCGCGTATCCACGATCCGTCATCATTCTAACCGGAGTATTAAGCGGGCTCTATCTGGCCGGTATCCGGCTCGGTGTGCGCTGGTTCCGCGAGTGGATTCGTATCGTGGGATCGAATGCCCGGCGTGTCCTCATCGTCGGCGCTGGGAATGCAGGCGAACTGTTGATTCGCGATATGTTGACCGACAATCGGTACAACTACCGCCCGGTCGGACTTGTGGACGATGATCCCGTGAAGCGGCGGGCGAAGATCCATGGCGTCCCGGTCATTGGAACCCTGAGCGAAATCAGCGATTTGGTGAGCCGGTGCCAAGCGCACGAGGTAATCGTGGCCATTCCCTCCGCCACCACGTCCCTGAAGCAACGGATTCTTGCGGCTTCGGAGGGATGCGGGGTGCCGATCAAGACGTTGCCCAATGTGAAGCAGTTGCTCGAAAATCCCGTCGCGCTCGCCGAGGTCCGGCCCATGAGCCTCGAAGACCTGCTGCAGCGCGAGCCGATTCAGATCGATCGCGCCGAGCTGCACCCGCTCATCGAAGGCAAGACCGTGCTCGTGACGGGGGCGGGAGGGTCCATCGGCTCTGAGCTGTGCCGGCAGATCGCGCTGTATAAGCCGTCGTCGCTCGTCCTGTTCGAGCGTTACGAAAATGCTCTCCATTCGTTGGTCCTGGAGCTGCGGTCGACCTTCCCGCACGTCGGCGTGCTGCCCCTCATCGGAGACGTGACGCTGCCGGAGCGGGTCGACGAGGTGTTCAGGCAGACCGGTCCGGATCTCGTCTTCCACGCAGCGGCGCACAAGCACGTGCCGCTCATGGAGCTGAATCCCAAGGAAGCGATTCGGAACAACGTCTGGGGGACGCGGGTGGTGGCGGAAGCATCGCTGGCCGCCGGCGTCGAGCGGTTCGTGTTGATTTCGACCGACAAGGCGGTGAATCCCTCAAGCGTCATGGGCGCCACCAAACGGATTGCGGAGCACGTCATCCGCGGGCTGAACGGGCGGGGCGGAACGAAATTCACCGTTGTCCGTTTCGGCAATGTGCTGGGCAGCAACGGAAGCGTCGTGCCGTTGTTCGCGGACCAAATCCGCAAGGGCGGGCCGATCACGGTTACGCATCCGGAGATCAAACGCTTTTTCATGACCATTCCCGAGGCGGTCCAACTCGTGCTTCAAGCCAGCCGTCTGGGGCAGGGGGGCGAGGTCTTCGTGTTGGATATGGGCGAGCAGATCAGGATCGCCGATCTCGCCAAGAACATGATCGTGTTGTCAGGCTTGGTGCCGGGCAAGGATGTCCAGATTGTCTACACCGGATTGCGTCCCGGAGAAAAGCTCTACGAAGAGCTGTTCGAAGAGCACGAACAGGTCGCATCCACCGC
>JBDZVU010000005.1:0-78077 GCA_040255845.1 Nitrospiraceae bacterium
GACCATTCCGACCATCGGGATCGGTGCTGGGCCGGCGTGTGACGGGCAAGTGCTAGTCCTCTATGACTTGCTCGGCTTGTTCGACGAGTTTGTTCCGAAGTTTGTGAAGCCCTATGCCCGCCTCAAGAGCGATGCCGTCCAGGCCCTTCGGCGCTACAAGGAAGAAGTGGAACAGGGCAAGTTTCCATCGGAGTCAGAGTCCTATCACTGAAGCCGTTCCCGCCGCTCAGTCGCCTCTGCAGGTGACTTGAAACACCTGACGGTCTTCCAGCCGGATCGCAGACAGCTGCCGTCCCCATACGCAACCGCTATCGAGCGCCAGTACGTCGTCCTGACAGTGCAACCCCAGGGAAGCCCAGTGACCACAGATGATCGTGGCCCCGGCATGCTTGCGGCCCTTGATTTCAAACCATGGCTGAAAGCCGGGCGGTACCCGGTCCGGCGGCCCCGTGTAGGACGATTCCATGATGCCGGCCGGGGTGCAGGCCCGGATTCTCGTCAACACTTTGATGATGGTTGCCAGCCGCACGAGGCCGCGGAGGTCATCAGACCACTGCAGATGCGTGCTGGGGTAGAGTGCGCGCAGCACCTGGTCGTAGTCCGGGCCGCGCAACGCGTGTTCGGCTTCACCCGCGAGGGCGGCCGCCTGCTCAAGGGTCCACTGCGGAAGCAGTCCGGCGTGCACGAGCACATACGGCGGCTCACGATAGAGCAGCGGCTGGTGACGGAGCCACCACAGCAGCTCATCGCGGTCAGCGGCTCCGAGCACGTCCTGGATCGTATCCTTCCCGTCGGGTAGGACCACGGCGGCAGCGGCGGCCAGCAAATACAGGTCATGATTGCCCAACACGACCTGGGCGGCAGGACCCAAGCCTTTGACGAAGCGAAGGACGGCGAGGGACTGATCGCCTCGATTGACCAGATCGCCGACGAACCAGAGCCGGTCGTGAGTCGGCGTAAAGCCGATGCGGTTCAGCAAGCGTTCGAGGCTGCCGAAGCAGCCTTGAACGTCTCCGATCGCGTAGGTCGGCATGGAGCGGTACTAGGGATATCGGGCTTCGATGGTGCTGCTCAGGCCGCCCCGGGCGGTGAACTTGCCCGTCACCGTGGCGCGGACGGGCCGGCACGCGGCGACGACGTCGTGCAGTATGCGGTTGACGGCATTTTCGTAGAAGATTCCCAGGTTGCGGTAGGCGTGGATATACATCTTCAGGGATTTCAGTTCCAGGCAGGCTTTGTCCGGGAGATAGTGGAGGATAATCGTGCCGAAGTCAGGCAAGCCCGTCTTCGGGCAAATCGCGGTGTACTCGGGAATCTCGATCGTGATCTCGTAGCCCTTGTACTGATTGGGGAAGGTTTCGATTTCGGGAAGCGGGGCAGTGATCCCGCTGCGGGCGTGTCGTTCGTTGTATCCCAGCTTCGTTGTCCGCCCTCGC
Source organism: Nitrospiraceae bacterium (assembly GCA_040255845.1). Classification (GTDB taxonomy): domain Bacteria; phylum Nitrospirota; class Nitrospiria; order Nitrospirales; family Nitrospiraceae; genus Nitrospira_D. The sequence goes on from JBDZVU010000005.1 coordinate 1,437, forward strand.
TTGTTGGCACGGCTTCCTGGCACCTTGCTTCCTCCCCGGCTGCCTACACCTGCTTCATCCACTCAATCTGGCCGATTTTCTCCAACTCAACATACAGTGAGACCCACGGACACTTCATCTCGGGATACACCTCGCAGAAGCCGCCCTTGCGGACCCCTCCGCACGGCCCATGGGCCATGAACTTAGGGCACTCCGCTTTCAACGAATCGTCGGGAATCGGGGGGCGCTTATGGACGCCGCCAACGTGAACGCCCGCGTCATCTTCGCCCGGTATGAGGACTCTCTGTGGCATGAGCCCAGTCTAAACGGAACCGGGCCTGATCGGCAATCATCTGCTGCCCGGGGCACCGGGTTGGGCCTGGAAATAACAGGAAAAGTTGGGGCGAATGGCCTATGTGAACCCCCTGGCCTAGGCCTTCTTTCGGAATCCGTGGGCCTTCTGAGAAGTTGAGTTAACTATCAGCCGGGAATAGAATTTCTGACAGAGCCCGTGCACGGATGCGGACCGAATAGCAATTGACACTGTTTTTTCGCCTTTGCTAGGATGGCCGACGGCAATGACCGGAAGAGACGTGTCTGTCCAGCCGTATCGTCCCGCTGGTTTTCTTCGTTCCTTGAGCCTGCATTGAACCATCGGCAACGGCGCGCCGTTGCAGCGACATAAGGGAGGTGCCTGATGAGTCTCGATTATGTGAAGTTTTCAACCGGCTTTGAAAAGTTCATGCCGAAAGAATACCGCGACATGGTCGAACATGGGCCCTTCGGAAAGAAAGTGACGGTGTCGCAGATGGGCAGCTTCAAGGAGGTGCTCGAAGAGCATCCGATGTGTGCCGGCTGCGCCATGACGCTGTTCATCCGCCTGGCCATGATCGCGTTCCCCAATCCTGAGGATACTATCACGGTCGGCACGGCCGGCTGCGGCCGCTTGGCCATCTCGCAGGCTGCCATCCCGTTTGTGTATGGGAACTACGGCGATCAGAACGGTGTGGCCAGCGGGCTGTCGCGCGGTCTCCGTCTGCGGTTCGGCGACAAACCGAAGGACGTCGTCGTCATGGCCGGAGACGGCGGGACGGCGGACATCGGATTTCAGCAAGTGCTTCACTCCTGGTTCCGGAAAGAGCGGTTTACCACGATCATGCTGGACAACGAGGTCTACGGCAACACGGGCGGGCAGGAAAGCGGCATGACCAACCGCGGCGCGGTGCTCAAAATGGCGCCGCTCGGCAAGAAGTTCGAGAAGATGGATATGATCCAGATGGCGAAAGTCGCCGGCTGCGCGTATGTCGCGACCGTGGTCCCGAACAATCCCCGCCGCGTGGAGAGCGTTATCAAGAAGGCCGTGCTGATCGCTCGCGAAGTCGGATCCACCTACATCCAAGCCTACACGTCCTGCAACATCGAATACGCCATTCCCACGGACAAAGTCATGGAGGACGCCAAGAACGTCGAAAACGACCGCTATGCGTTCTCCGAGTACATCAGCGAAGAAGCCAAACAGTACTTGAGCGAGCGGTACGGCTATAAGGAATATCTGCCCAAGCCCGCTGCTTCGGCCGCAATTCCGGGCAAGGCGTAAGCCGAGAAGGGAGCCTCATCATGGCCAAACGGTTCAACATTCGGATGGCGGGCGTCGGCGGACAGGGCGTCGTGACGGGGTCCCACATCCTCAGTACGGCGGTGATCAACGCGGGGGGTGAAAGCACCATCGTTCCGTTCTACGGATCGGAAAAGCGCATGGCGCCGGTCGAAAGCTACGTGCGCGTGTCGGATGAGCCGATCTATGAAATCGGCGAAATCACGTTTCCGCACATCATTATCATCTTCCACCCGCAGGTGATCACCCACGGCAAGTCGTACACCATGCCGTTCTACTTCGGCCTCAAGGAAGACGGGATCGCCTTGATCAACAACGACGGTCCGATGAAGCTGCACAAGGATCAAGCCCGGGAGCTCGAGGAGCGGCGGGCCAAGCTCTATTACCTGCCGGCGACCAAGATTTCACTGGAAGTCTCCGGAATGGACTTGGCGACCAATATGGCGCTCATGGGGGCCATCGGAGCCATCACCGGATTGACCAATATGGCCGCCTTGGAGCAGGCGGTGAAGGACCGCTTTCTAGGAAAGGGCTTTGTCGTCTCCGGGGGCACCGCGGCCTTGGACAGCGTCGTCGAACGGAAGTTCAAGAAGAAGCAGGAATTGATCGAAAAGAACGTGGCGGTCATGCGGGCGGCCTGGAACTACGCCGTCGACAAAGGCTGGGCGTCGAAAGACGTCAAACGCGTGGACGAGCCGGTGGCTGCCGCCACCGCGTAAGAAGGAGTCTTCATGTACCTGGTAGCAGATATTAACGTGGAAATATGCGCGGCGAAGAGCTGCAAGCTGTGCACGCAATACTGCCCCGAAGCCAATACCATTTTGTACAGCGATGAATTGGGAAAGGATAGGGGCTTCAAGTACGGCTCGGCTTATGTCGCGGTGGACCGGTGCAAGGGCTGCGCGCAATGCGTGTGGGTCTGCGACAACATGGCGAAGAACAACGCCATCAAGATGATCATGATCGATCAGTTGCCGAAGGCCGCCCTGACCGAAAACGTGACCTACGGCGAAAAGAGCACCACGGCAGTCTTGGCGAGCCCGGTCGTCGGGTAAGCGGTCGATACGAAAGGGGAAGGGCGTGGCAACGACGCAAGATACACGGGAAAGAATCATCGTTCCGGGACCGGCCGGCTTCCATCCGCCTTCGGCGGCGCAGTTAGGCGTGTCCTTGCCGGATCCCGGGCAGGGGTTGTTTTATGGGCTCTTGGAGCCTAACGAAGAAAAGGTCATCGAGGAGATGGCCCGCAAGATGCTGACGAGTCCGAACGCCACGATCTTCCCCGGGCCGCTCATCCTGTGGGCGTGGAACGAGCACGCGGTCGAGAAGGCCAAAGCCACGCTCGAAATCGCAGCGCAAATCCCCGACGTCATGATCATCCCGATGCCCGATTATCGGCCCAAGTATCCGAAAATCGATCCAGAGGAAGTCATCAATCCGAACCATCCCAATCTCACGATTTGGGGCAATAAGATCGAAGCGTGCATCTTCATCGGCGTGCATTGCCACTACGCCAATCTCACCCTGAAGATGATTCGGGCGGGAACCAACTGCTGCACCATGGCGATCTGTGCCGAGCAGGGACACGAGGACGCCATGCTGACGATCCGCGATTCCGACACGGCGAAGCTCAAGCGCGTCGCGGCCATTTTCAAGCGTGTACGGGAAGAGATGGGTATCAAGCTTCCGGAAAATGGCGAGAATGTGCGATTTACGGGCACGCAGTCCAAAGTCCACGGCGGCAAGACTCACACCAATCCTCTCGCGTTTGCTCCTTCTGCAGAGGGTCTCGGCAGCGCGGCCGCTTTCGGCCACACGGCTGACCAGATGAAGCGCGAAGGTTAATCGGAGATGGATCACGCGCGATACAGCCAAGAGGTGCAACGATGAGCGATACAGAGGTCAAAACGAATCCCCAGGGCGATCCCATCACGAGCGTCGCGGTTCCCAAATCCGACGGCAAGAAAGACCCGCATGCGGAAGCCAAGCGGCAGAAGGTCGTGACGCCGGAATACATGTTTCATGAAGCGCCGCGGACCAAGGAATTCATCACCGGAAGCGAAGCGGCAAAAGAGGCTATCCGGCGGTCCAACGTCGATCTGGCGATCGCCTACCCCATCACCCCGCAAAGCGAAACCATGCAGCTCGTCGGCGTGCTCTACGGGGAAGGGTATGTGAAGGAGTACTACCGGGGGGAGGAGGAAGTTGGTGTGATGGCCGCGATTGCGGGCGGCTCCCGAGCCGGAGTACGGTGCTTCACCGCGACGGCCGGTCCGGGCACGCTGCGGGGCCTGGAAGGCATCGCGTCCTGGCCGGGGCACCGGCTGCCGGTGGTGGCCATGTTCACGTGCCGCGTCGTCAACGCACCCTTGGCTATCCAGCCCGACAACATCGAGGTCGCCTACCTGTTGAACTGCGGCATGATCGTCTTCCACGCCGAGAACCAGCAGGATATGTTCGACTTCATCATGACCGGGTTCGTCATCAGCGAGAAGAACGACGTCACGCTTCCCGTGGGCGTCTGCTGCGACGGATTCTTCGTGACCCACGCGCGTGGCTATGTCCGCATGCAGGACCGCGGCATCAAGCTCCCGCCCCGGGATGCATGGCGCGGCGCGGTGCCCGTGTTGGACGCGGAAAACCCGCCGGCGCGGTTGTCACGCGACGCCCCCGTGCAGAAATCCAACTTCATGGCGTACAACATCCACGCCGTCTGGCAGCAGGAAGTGTGGGCCGCCGTGGAACGGTCGCGGAAGTATATCAACCGGTACATGGGCGGGTTGCTCAGTGCCGAAAATCTCGAGGACGCCGAGGCCGTTATTATCGCCTCCGGAAGCGCGGCGGCGCAGTCCCGTGAAGCGGTGCGCTTGTGTGCGGAGAAGGGCATCAAGGTCGGCTTGATCAAGATCCGGTCGCTCCGGCCGTTCCCCACGCAGGAACTGCGGGCCTTGTGCAGCAAAGCGAAGCTGATCGTCATACCTGAATTCAACTACGTGGGCTGGCTGGCCAAGGAGGTCGCTACGGCAATTTTCGGCTACTCCAAGGCGAAGATCATCGGTGGTCCGCGCGTCTACGGCGGGCAATCGATGCCGGTGGAACTCATCGTCGATGAAGTGGAATCCGGCCTCACCGGGAAGAAGTCGACGAACGTCGCGTTCTCATCCGTCATGGGGGGCACCGTCAACCCGGAGGAAGTCGCGCATTTCATGCGGAGCATCTAAGACTGCGACTCGAAATAGAAAGAGCCCGCCGGGCTGTTGCCCGGCGGGCTCTTTCTATTTCGGGCTCTATCACGTCCGTCTGGTTTGACTCGTCGGCCGCGCTATCCTTGGATCTCGTCCTGCACCATTTCTTCGCTCGAAGGCATGCCATGTGCGACGTATTTGGCGTAGGAGAGGTAAATCATCGCGCTGTCACGCATGGCCTTGTATCCTTGTGACATTCGGACGAGCTTTTCCGATCCTGGGCGTTCGGACCGTTCCAACGAGGCCACGTGTTCCTGGAGCATGAGGGTGAACCGTTCCATGGCCTGTTCCACCTCGCGGTAGGATTGTAGAATCGCATCTGTCATAGTTCCCTCCCTCGCGAGATGAGCATACACGAGCATATGCAGCCCTTCAACCGGACGAGGCGGTACCGCTTTTCCCAGGATGCGCTTCGATTGTTTCACGAAGTCTACCAAGACGCTCGGCGAACCCACGGAGACCGATTGCCCCGCTCCGTTGCGGACTTGTCGGTATTGTTCACGAAAAATCGGACGGCGGTTGGGCAGCGCTATCTCGATCAGGAGCCGTTGGCCTCCGGATACTTGGCCTATTTCCTCCCGGTGAACTTCGCCAAGGTGCAAGTCCTGCTGGACGAGTTGCCCGACGACTGCGTCCATCGGCCTCGCTGGTCGATCTTGGATGTCGGCGCAGGCCAGGGAACCGCGTCATTGGCGTGCTGGGATTGGCTGCGGAGACGCGGCCACGGCGCCGCGTCCCTTCGCGTGACGGCGCTCGATCATTCGCAGGCCGCGCTGGCTGAGGCTGCGCGCCTGTGGGATGGCTACCGCCTGGCGGTGGGCGCAACGCAGGGACCGCTCACCACCGCGGTCCAGCAGATAGAAAAGTTCGCCGAGAAAACCTCTGTGCCCCTGCACGGCGGCCCGTTCGATCTCATTGTGATAGCCAATGTGCTGAACGAACTCTATGTGGGCGCCGCCGATGCAACGGCACTGCGGGCCCTGGTACTCGAGCGGCTGTTGTCGATGTTAGCGCCCGACGGCGCGTTGATGGTCCTGGAACCGGCGCTACGCTCCACTGCGCGGGCGTTGCATGAGACGCGGGACCTGCTCTTGGCGCGAGGTGCCTGCCGCGTCTACAGTCCATGCCTGCACGACCGCTCCTGCCCGGCGCTCCTGAAGGCGGGGGATTGGTGCCATGAAGAACGAGCCTGGGAACCGCCCGAATGGATTGGGCAACTGGACCGGGAGGTCGGTTTCGTGAAGGACGCGTTGAAATTTTCCTATGTGATCCTTCGCACGGACGGTCGTACGATCGTGCCGAGAAGGCCGAACGTGTATCGTGTGGTCAGCGAACTGCGGGTGCTGAAAGGGGAAAAGCGCGCCTGGGTCTGCAATGAAGACGGGCGGTCGGAGATCGGCCGTCTCGACCGCCGGGCCACCGCTGCCAATGCGAGCCTTGACGAGTGGCACCGTGGGGCGATCGTGGCCGTGGATCAGATTGTGAGGAAGCAACGGGAAGGGACAAACGCCGGACTCGGCCGCCTGGCGGAAGACAGCGCCGCCGCCATCGTTCGCCCCGCGTAGGGTCCCCTAGTCCGCTTCGGGTTCTGAGCTGCCGTGTTGATGACTGACGCGGTCTTCGTCGAACAACTCCGCCATTTCTTCCGCGATCATGTCGCGGTCATCGGGGACCGAAATGAGCGGAATTTCCTTCCGCTTGGGGGGATCAGGTTGCTTGGGATCCATGGGCTCAGTATACACGATCGGCCGCTGAGGTGTTACTCGAAGGCCTCCAGCATCGACTTTTCGGCAAAGGCGTGGGCGCAGGCGAGGCAGGTGACGAAATAATGGGCCTCGCGAACCGACATGACGATCCGGAAGTCCAGTGCCACGCCGGCCCGCCGGCAGGCCGGGCAGGGGATGGTCCGCAACAGATAGGGGATGTCCGGCTGAGTCCGTTGGTAGAACTCCATGTCGGTATGGATGGGAAACGAATACCGGCATTTTTTGCACATGCCCTTGCATTCGCCGTCTGCTTGCACCGTCCGGCGATCCACCATAAACTCGTTTGTCTTGCAGATGGCGCACCGGACGCTGCTCAGGCGCCGTTCGATGTCTTCTAGTGTAGGGCGGCTCATGATGATTCGCGGCTGCGTCATGACTATACGAGCTTTCTCTGTCCGGCCGCAACTTTCTGTTGACGCACCGTCAGACCCCACTATACTAGCTCATCATGCACCTCATCACGGATTCTCTCCTCGTCGGCAACCTCGATGATGCCCAGGACCCGCCTCCCGCGATCGGCGCGCTGCTGTTTGTAGCCGAAGAGTATGCCGTTCGTCCCCCTGAGTGGATGGACTACGCAAGGATTCCATTCAAGGAATTCGCGCCGCCGCAGCCGGATCGTCTTGCCAACGCGGTTCAGTGGATCGAGGACCATCTCAACCAGAATCGGGTGATGGTTTGTTGTCGTGCCGGTATGGGCCGTTCCGTGTCCGTCGTGATCGCTTATCTGTGCTGCGTTCAAGGCATGGAGTACGAGAGCGCCGTGAAACTGGTCAAGACCAGGCGGCCCGGCGCTCTGCCACTCCCGGCCCTGAAAGAGGTGATCAACGAGGTGCGCACGATGCGAGTGGTAAGCGGCAAAGACACCCAGAAGTTTCCGGTGTCCAATCCGCGCTGCGCATAAGCGCCATTCGGCTGCTCCCGTTCTCCTTGCCTTTCTCTCCTCCCCCGTGGCGTAATCTCCTGCCCATGTGTTAGAGGATCCCGTGCCGGAACTCCCCGAAGCAGAAGTCGCCGCTCGGCAACTCGGCCCCCGTCTGTGCGGCCGGCGCATCGAATCCATCTGGGTGGGCCGATCGGACATCATTCGGGAAGGCGGCGAGAGTCTCCCTTGGTATCGCGGCGGGCTGGTCCGGTCCGTCAGTCGGCGGGGGAAGAGCGTCATTCTTGAAGTAGGGAAGGGCAGCGACGCGCGGTATCTGGTCGCAGAACTCGGCATGACGGGACTACTGTTGCTCCCATCGGCGACCGTGAAGCACCCGCAGCATACGCACGTCGTCATCACGTTCGAAGGCGAACCCCATGCCACCTTGCGGTATTGGAATCCTCGCCGGTTTGGACGGCTTTCCCTCCTGGACGAGGCTGCGCTCGGTCGCTACGTCCAGCGGCGGTTTGGGTACGATCCGCTCACGATCAAACGAGATGAGTTCGTGGCGCTTCTGCAGCGCAGCCGCAGGCGCCTCAAACCTCTCCTGATGCATCAGCAGACGCTGGCCGGGATCGGGAACATCTACGCCAACGAGATCCTGTTTCGGACGCGACTCCACCCCAATGCGATCGCCTCTCGCCTGAAGGGGGCCACGATGGAACGCCTGCATCAGATCATGCAAGCGGTCCTGCACGAGGCGATCGAAAGCGGCGGGTCCAGCGTAAGGGATTTCTTCGCTCCGGACGGAACGGAGGGGCGCTACAAAGAACGCCATCAAGTCTACGCCAAAGCGAATCGGCCTTGCCACAATAAATGCGGCGCACTCATCCGCCGTCTTGAAAGCGAGCGCAGTTCGTTCTACTGTCCTCTCTGTCAGAAGAATCGCCGATGGCCGTGATTCACCCGTTTCGCATCGCTCCGTGTCGGCAGCTCAAAGTGGCCGAGAATCCAGCGGAATACGATGCCCACGGGGGGAAACCCGGGCGACTAGGCCTTTTGTTCCCATCAACGTTAGTCCCTCTGGTGTATTGTGTCCCCCTAGTAATTTGGCTAAAATCCGCCTTCCAATCGCGTGATTTCACTCGTCCGTCAAGGAGACACGGTTATGGCGAAGGTGCTTGAAGGTCCGGGGATGGGGCTGATGAAGAAGTGGGGCATCCAAGTCCCCAACTATGTGGTCGTCACGTCCGCCGATGAGCTTGCCAAGCTTGGACAGGTCAATGAGTGGCTGAAGACGTCCAAGCTGGTGGCGAAGGCGCACGAGGCCCTCGGTTCCCGCTTCAAGCTTGGGCTGGTGAAAGTCGGCTTGGACCTGAACGGCGCCGTCGCCGCCGCGAAGGACATGATCGGCCGACAGGTCGGAAGTATCACGGTCTCCCAAGTCATCGTGTCCGAGATGGTCCCCCACAAGGAAGAATATTACTGCGCCGTCAAATCGACGCGCGAGGGCAGTGAGGTGTTGGTCGCCAATTGCGGCGGCATCGAGGTGGAGTCCAACTGGGATCGCGTCAAGCGGTTCACCGTGGACGTCGGCCAGCAGCCCACCGCGGAAGCGCTTGAAAAGCTCGCGAAGGACGCCGGGTTCACCGGGGCATTGACCAAGAAAATGGCCGACTTCGCCGGCAAGATGTTTACCTGCTTCGACAATGAAGACGCCCAGTACCTCGAAGTGAATCCCGTCGTGGCGCGGGAGAGCGACGGCGAATTGGTCGCGTTGGATGCGGTGACGCTGCTTGACGCCGACGCCAAGTTCCGCCATCCCGACTGGAATTTCGCCTTCGCCGCCGAGTTCGGCCGCGCGTACACCAAGGACGAGCTCGAAGTCATGGCGGTCGACAGCAAAATCAAGGGCTCTGTGAAGTTCATCGAGATTCCCGGAGGGGATACCGCCATGCTGCCTGCCGGCGGCGGCGCCAGCGTGTATTACTCGGATGCCGTCGTCGCGCGCGGCGGCAAGCTGGCGAACTACGCCGAGTATTCCGGCGATCCCCCCGACTGGGCGGTGGAGGTCCTGACCGAGAAAGTGTGCTCTCTGCCCGGTATCAAGAACATCATCGTCGGCGGTGCCATTGCCAATTTTACCGACGTCAAAAAAACCTTCGGCGGCATCATTAACGGATTCCGCAAAGCCAAAGCGGACGGCAAGTTGAACGGGGTCAAAATTTGGGTGCGGCGCGGCGGCCCCCGCGAGAAGGAAGGCTTGGACGCGATGCGGGCCTTAAAAGACGAGGGATTCGACATCAACGTCTTTGACCGCTATACCCCGCTGACGGACATTGTCGATAAGGCGCTGCAAGCGAAATAATGCGTAACGAGTGACGCGTTACGCGTGACAAGACTCCAGGGCCTCCAGCCTTCTCGTCCTTTGTCACCGGTCACTCATCACGTTTTCGAAGAGGGAGAGGTCGATGAGTATTCTCGCAAACAAAGACACCCGCGTGGTGATTCAGGGCGGGCCGGCCGGTGTGAATGCCGCTCGGCGCATGGCGGAGTTCTGTTATCTGATCAAACGACCGCTGAACGTGGAGGCGTTCGTCTATCCGCCGGATGCCGGCAAGACCAACGAAATTCCGTACGGCAGCGGCCTCATCGCCATTCCCGTCTATAGGACCATCGCCGAAGCGACGAAGAACCACCCCTCCATCAACACCAGCCTGGTCTATATCGGAGCGGACCGCGCCATGAAGGCCGGAATGGAAGCCCTCGATGATGCCCACATCAAAGTGGTGTCCATGATCACCGAGGGGGTGCCCGAGAAGGACGCCAAGGTGCTGGGGGCGCATGCCAGGAAGCTGGGGAAGGTCTTTAACGGGCCGTCCTCGATCGGCATTATCTCGGCGGGCTCGTGCCGGCTTGGGGTGATCGGCGGCGCATTTGATAATCTCGTCTTGTCCAAGCTCTATCGCGAAGGCTCCTTCGGCGTCATTACCAAGTCCGGCGGTCTCTCAAACGAAATCATCTGGATCTGCTCCCAATTCGCCGACGGGATCACGACGGCCATCGGCATCGGGGGCGACGCCTATCCTGGCACCGACTACGTCAGCTATCTGGAAATGTTCGAGAACGACCCGCAGACGAAAGCGGTGGTCATTGTCGGCGAAATGGGCGGCGATCTCGAGGAGCGGGCGGCCGAATGGTACGGAGCCAAAAAGCGACGGATCAAGCTGATCGGCGTCGTCTCCGGGTTCTGCCAGGAAAGCCTGCCGAAGGGCATGAAGTTCGGCCACGCCGGCGCCAAAGAGGGCCTGAAGGGCGAAGGCTCGGCCCGCGCCAAGTCTGACGCGCTGAAGAAGGCCGGTGCCATCGTTCCGCCGACCTTCGGGGCCTTGGGCCCCGCCATCAAGGATACGTATCAAGAACTGCTGAAGTCCGGGCAGGTGAAAGAGCCGGTGGAGCCGGCCGCGCTGCCGAAGCTCCCCAAGTCGGTGGAAGAAGCCATGAAGGCCGACGAGGTCATGGTGGCTCCGCTGATCCGGACCACCATCAGCGACGATCGCGGCGACGAGCCGTGTTACGACGGGTATCCCGCCTCCGAGTTGATCAACAAAGGCTATGAGATTCCACACGTGATCGGCTTACTGTGGGACAAGCGGCTGATTTCGAAGCAGGAAGCCGAAATCATCAAGCGGATCATCATGCTGTCGGCCGATCATGGACCCTGCGTGAGCGGCGCCTATGCCACCATTCTGGCGGCGTGCGCCGGCATCGGTCTTTCGCAATCCGTGGCCGCAGGTCTGATCATGATCGGGCCCCGCTTCGGGGGCGCCGTGACGGATGCCGGGCGGTGGTTCAAGTACGCAGTCGACAACAAGATGACGGTGGATGAGTTTCTCGCCTACATGAAGAAAAATGTAGGGCCCGTGCCCGGCATCGGACATCGCGTCAAGAGTCTGCGCAATCCGGATAAGCGGGTGAAGGAGTTGGTGGGATACGTCAAGAGCCTGAACATCAAGACGCCCTGCCTCGACTTCGCCTTGCAAGTGGAGCAAGTGACGGCGGCGAAGAAGGATAATCTCATTCTCAACGTCGATGGAACGATGGCTGCGGTGCTGGTCGATCTCGGATTCCCCGTCGACAGCCTCAACGGGTTCTTCATTCTTTCCCGCACCATCGGGTTGATCGGCCATTGGGTCGACCAGAAGCGGCAGGACAGCAGATTGATCCGGCTGTTCGATTACCTGGTGAACTATGCGGCGCCCAAGCGGCGGGAAGTGCCGCCGTTGAAATAACAGGGCGCGCCGCTTTCGTACCAAGCTGAGCCCCAGCGCTGTGTCGTCGGTCCGCAGCGGGGTCTTCCGCGCCTGCTGGCCCCGGATACACGCTCGGAACCATAAAGGAGTCTTCGTCCATGTCAACGGAACTCGCCAAACAACTCTATGCCGAGATGCCGGGCGTGCTTGCGAAGGCGCGCAAGCAATTCGGACGCGGGCTGACGCTCGCGGAGAAGATATTGGTGTCCCATGCCGACAACTTCGAAACCCAGACCTGGGAGCGCGGCAAGGCCATGCTGGCGCTGCGCCCCGACCGGGTGGCGATGCAGGATGCGACGGCGCAGATGGCCATGTTGCAGTTCATGCAGGCCGGCAAGAAGAAAGCCGCCGTGCCGAGCACGATTCACTGCGACCATTTGATCCGCGCCGAAATGGGGTCGGAGAAGGACCTGCTCCGGGCCATGGACGAGAACAGGGAAGTGTACAACTTCCTGGCGTCGGCCGCGAAGAAGTACGGCATCGGGTTTTGGAAGCCGGGCGCCGGGATCATCCACCAGGTGGTGCTCGAAAACTATGCCTTCCCTGGCGGCTTGATCATCGGGACGGATTCGCACACACCGAACGGCGGCGGGTTGGGCATGCTGGCCATCGGAGTCGGGGGCGCCGACGCCGGGGAAGTGATGGCGGGGCTTGCCTGGGAGGTCCTCCATCCCAAGCTGATCGGCGTGCGGCTGACCGGGAAGCTGAGCGGGTGGGCTTCCCCCAAGGACGTCATCCTGTACCTCTGCGGGCTCCTCACCGTGAAGGGTGGGACCAACAAGATCGTCGAGTATTTCGGCCCCGGCGCAGAAACCATCAGCGCGACCGGGAAGGGGACCATCTGCAACATGGGCGCCGAACTGGGCGCGACGACGTCGGTGTTTCCCTTCGATCAAAAAATGGTGGCCTATTTGAATATCACCGACCGGGCGGAGTTGGCGAACCTCGCGACGGCGCACAAGGACCTGCTCGTGGCGGATCCCGAGGTGTATCAATCGCCCGAGAAATACTACGACCAGATCGTCGAGGTCGATCTGTCAACGCTGGAGCCGCATGTCGTCGGACCCCACACGCCGGACCTCGCACGGCCGATTTCGAAGCTCGCGGCCGAAGCGACAGAAAAGGGCTATCCGGTCGAATTGAAGGCCGCCTTGATCGGCAGCTGTACCAATTCGTCTTATGAAGACATCAGCCGCTCGGCCCACGTCGCTCGGCAGGGGTTGAAGGCGGGCCTCAAAGCGAAGACGGCGTTCCTCATCTCCCCGGGATCCGAGCGCATTTATCACACCATGAAGCGGGATGGCTTCTTGGATACCTTCGAACAACTGGGCGGTACGGTTCTCTCGAATTCCTGCGGCCCCTGCATCGGCCAGTGGAAGCGCGCCGATGGTGTCAAGGGGAGGGCCGATTCCATCGTCAGTTCGTTCAACCGCAACTTCCCCGGACGCAACGACGGAATCAATGAAACCTTATCCTTCTTGGCCAGCCCCGAAGTCGTGACGGCCTATGCCATCACCGGCGATCTGCGATTCGATCCGGTGCGGCAGACGCTAAAGGGCGCCGACGGCAAGGAGTTCAAGCTCCAGCCACCCCAGGGTGAAGAGCTTCCGGCCAAGGGATTTGCCAAGGGCGAAGAGGGTTACGTCGCCCCGGCAGAGAACGGCGATGCCTTGACGGTCGACATTCCGCCGACCAGCGAGCGTCTGCAACTCTTGCAGCCGTTTCCGCGCTGGGACGGCAAGGACTTCGAAAAACTGCCCTTGTTGATCAAGACCAAAGGGAAGACGACCACGGACCACATCTCTCCGGCCGGCCCGTGGCTCAAGTACCGCGGCCATCTGGATAAAATCAGCGACAACATGTTCCTCGGCGCCAACAACGCGTTCTCGTCGGAGCCGGGCAAGGGCACCAACGTGCTCACCGGCGAGTCGAACCTCACCATCGCGCAGATCGCGCGCGACTACAAGGCCAAGGGGATCGGATCGATTGTGGTCGGAGATGAGAACTATGGCGAGGGCAGCAGCCGCGAGCATGCCGCGATGTCGCCCCGGTTCCTCAACGTACGAGCGGTCATCACCAAGAGTTTCGCCCGCATTCACGAAACGAACCTCAAGAAGCAGGGCATCCTGCCGTTGACCTTCGCTGACCCCAAGGACTACGACAAGATCGAGCAGAACGACCGCATCAGCGTGACGGGTCTCAACAACCTGGCCCCCGGCAAACCGGTGACCGTCGTGCTGCACAAGGCCAATGGACAGGACATCACGATTCAGACCAATCACAGCATGACCGTGCAGCAAATTACATGGTTTAAGGCCGGTTCGGCGCTCAACGCGCTGAACTAACCAGATATTCAAAAGGGGAACGCTATGCCGCAAGCAAACAAGATCATCTATACGAAGACCGACGAAGCGCCGATGCTGGCGACCTATTCGTTTCTTCCCATCATCAATGCCTTTACGAAAGCGGCGGGCGTCACCGTCGAGCTACGGGATATCTCGCTCGCGGGCCGCATCATCGCGGCTTTTCCGGAATACCTGACTCCGGAGCAGAGACAGCCCGATGCCTTGGCGGAGTTGGGCGAGTTGGCCAAGACGCCCGAAGCCAATATCATCAAGCTTCCGAACATCAGTGCCTCGGTTCCCCAGCTGGTAGCGGCGATTAGGGAATTGCAGCAACAGGGGTACAAACTGCCGGACTATCCGGAAAATCCGAAGGATGAGAAGGAAAAAGAGATCAAGGCCCGCTACGACAAGATCAAGGGCAGCGCGGTCAATCCGGTGTTGCGCGAGGGGAACTCCGATCGCCGGGCTCCGCTGTCGGTCAAGAACTACGCAAAGAAGCATCCGCACAAGATGTCGCCCTGGAGTCCTGACTCCAAGACCCACGTCGTGCACATGAAAGGCGGCGATTTCCGGTCAAATGAAAAGTCCGTAACCATTCCGGCTGCGACCACCGCGCGGATCGAGTTTGCGGGCCAGGACGGCAAGGTGACGGTGCTCAAGGACAAGCTTGCGCTCCAGGCCGGCGAAGTGCTGGACGCGACGTTCATGAGCGTGAAAGCCCTGCGCAAGTTCCTTGAAGAGCAGATTGAGGATGCCAAGAAGCAAGGCGTGCTCTTCTCGCTCCATATGAAGGCCACCATGATGAAGGTCTCGGATCCGAAGATCTTCGGCCATGCCGTGACCGTCTTCTATAAGGATGTGTTCGAGAAGCATGGCGAGACCTTAAAAAAACTGGGCGTCGATCCGGACAACGGCATCGGCGACCTGTACGCCAAGATCAAGTCGTTGCCGGAGGAGCAGCGAAAGGCGATCGAGGCTGACATCCAGGCGGTGTATCAGCAGCGCCCGCCGATGGCGATGGTGAATTCTGACAAGGGCATTACGAACCTCCATGTCCCGAGCGACGTCATTATCGACGCGTCCATGCCGCCCGTCATCCGGGAAGGCGGAAAAATGTGGGGCCCGGACGGGAAGCTGGCCGATACCAAGTGCGTGATTCCCGATGCAAGCTATGCGCCGGTGTATCGTGAGGTGGTGGAGTTCTGCAAGAAACACGGGGCGTTCGATCCCCGGACCATGGGCAGCGTGCCCAATGTCGGTTTGATGGCGCAGGCGGCGGAGGAGTACGGCTCGCATGATAAGACCTTCAAAGCGCCCGGCAATGGCACGATCCGCATCGTCGATGCGGCTGGTAAGACGCTCCTCGAGCACCAGGTCGAAGCAGGCGATATTTGGCGCGCCTGCCAGGTGAAGGATGCCCCTATCCAAGACTGGGTGAAGCTGGCGGTGAATCGGGCGAAGGCGACCGGCGCGCCGGCCGTGTTCTGGCTGGACAAGGATCGGGCGCATGACGCCGAGTTGATCAAGAAAGTAAACCAGTACCTACCGAATCATGACACGAAGGGTCTCGACATCCGTATCATGGCTCCCGCCGACGCGTGCCGCTTCTCGCTGGAGCGAGTGAAGGAAGGGAAGGACACCATTTCTGTCACCGGCAACGTGTTGCGCGATTATTTGACGGACCTCTTTCCGATCCTCGAAATCGGCACCAGTGCCAAGATGCTGTCGATCGTGCCATTGCTGAACGGCGGAGGCTTGTTTGAGACCGGCGCGGGCGGATCGGCCCCTAAGCACGTGCAGCAATTTGTGGAGGAGGGGTACCTCCGATGGGATTCACTCGGCGAATTCCTGGCACTCGCCGCGTCGTTGGAGCATCTGGCGAAGGTGGGCAATAATATGGTCGCGAAGATCCTCGCCGACACGCTCGATCAGGCCAATGCCAAGTTCTTGGAGAGCAACAAGTCTCCGGCCCGGAAGGTCGGCGAGATCGACAACCGTGGCAGCCATTTCTATCTGGCGTTGTATTGGGCCCAAGCGCTGGCTGCACAGACGCAAGACAAGAAGCTCGCGGAGAAGTTCGCCAAAATCGCCAAGGACCTGAGCGATAAGGCGGCAACGATCGACCAGGAACTGCTGGCTGCGCAGGGCAAGCCGCAGGATATCGGGGGGTACTATCATCCGGATGATGCCAAGCTGTTCCGGGCGATGCGCCCCAGCCCGACGCTGAACGCGATCATCGATTCGATCGCGTAGGAACAAGAGCCGTCAGTTCGTCAGCACTCAGGGCACCGACATCGGAGCCCGAACCCTGGCGGCTGAGAGCGGGAAGCGAATCGAGATTATGGCGCAAGAGACGATGGAAAACATCATCGATCAACCCGAGGTGATGAAGCCTCGGATGGTGACGATCGAGATCGCCGGCAAGAAGTATGAGGTGCCCGAGGGCATCACGGTGATCAAGGCGATGTGGTACGCGGGTCAGGAAGTGGTCCGGGGAGTCGGCTGCCTGGGCGGGTTTTGCGGCGCCTGCGCGACGTACTATCGGACCAAGGACGATCCGAAGGTGAAGACCTGCCTGGCCTGTCAGACGGCCGTGCAGGACGGCATGTCGTTCACGATGATGCCGCCGTTCCCGGCCCGCAAAGCGATCTATGATATCCGGAATTTGCAGGACCCCAAGCAGGACTTGTTCAACTTGTACCCGGAGGCGCCGCTCTGCCGGAACTGCAACGCCTGCACGGAAGCCTGCCCTCAAAAGATCGACGTGCGGGAGGGGGTCTGGAAGGCGGTGTTCGGCGATTTCAAGAGCGTCTCGGACATGTTCATGGATTGCGTCATGTGCGGGATGTGCACGCCCGTCTGCATTGCGGATATCGCGCCCAATCTGGTCGCGTTGTACGTCAGCCGTGCTCAAGGGGCGCACTTTACCGACAAGCCGGTCGGGCTTGAAACGCGCATCAAGGAAATTCAAGACGGCCGGTATGCCGATGAGTGGAACAAGGTCTTGAGCATGAGCGACAAGGAACTTGCGGAGCACTGCGCCACCGTGAAATGAAGCTGACGGATCCGTCTGACGGATCACGCACGGCGGTGGACCAGCGAATACCATGGACATTCACGCACTTCAGCAGATCGTGCACAAGACCCGGGACGCCCGCCGGAAGCAGACGATCCCGAAATTTTCTCCCTCCGACCGCGACACGCTGATCAAGAAATATCACCCTGATTTCCGCGAAAGCGCGTACCGCCCGATCCGGTTCGGGCCGAACGCCAACGAACGGACGGTGGTCGAACTGGCGACCCTGCTCGAGGGCGACAGCCCCATCCCGGACGACATGGATCTGATGCCGGCGTACCAGACCGACGTCCTGGTGATCGGTGGCGGAGGGGCCGGGTGCGCGGCCGCCCTGCATGCCCATGGCGCGGGCGCGAAGGTGATTCTTGCCACCAAATTACGGCTCGGCGATTCGAACAGCGTGATGGCGCAGGGCGGGATGCAGATTTCCGTGGCCCCGGAGGACTCCCCCGTCACCCACTTCCTGGACACGCTGAAGGGCGGCCACATGCAGAACGACCATGAGCTGCTCAAGGTCATGGTCGAGGAGGGGCCCTCCATCGCGAAGTGGCTCATCGAACTGGGCGTGTTGTTCGACCGCCAGGCCGACGGCAACCTCCATGTCAAAAAGGGAGGCGGGAGCTCCAAGCCTCGGCTGCTCACGTGCTCCGACTACACGGGTCTCGAGATCATGCGCGTCCTCAAGGACGAGGTGATCAATCAAAAGATCCAGCTGCTCGAGTTTTGCGCGGCCGTGGAACTGCTCAGCGACGGCGGCCAGTGCACCGGCGCCGTGTTCAAGGATTTGGACAATCACCGGTACGTTGTCGTCGCGGCAAAATCCGTGATCCTGGCCACCGGCGGAATCGGCCGTCTGCACATTCAGGGGTTCCCGACGAGCAACCACTACGGCGCCACCGGTGACGGGCTCTGTCTCGCCTATCGCATGGGGGCCAAGCTGGTCCATATCGACACGTTCCAATATCATCCGTCCGGAGCCGTGTACCCGGAGCAGTTGGTGGGCGCCCTCGTGACCGAGGGGATCCGATCCGAGGGGGGGCAGCTGGTCAACGCCAAGGGCGAGCGCTTCGTCAACGAGCTCGATACGCGGGACGTGGTGTCCTCTTCCATCATCCGGGAATGCGAGGAAGGCCGAGGCATTCGCACGATGTCCGGGCGGGTGGGCGTCTGGTTGGATACGCCGCTGCTCGACGTGGAGCACGGGCCCGGCACAGTCGAAAAACATTTTCCTGCCATGATGCTGCAGTTCGAACGATTCGGCATCGACATCAGCAAAGATCCCGTGCTGATTTATCCGACGCTCCACTACCAGAACGGCGGGGTGAAGATCGACACCAACTCGGAGACCAATGTTCCGAATCTCTTTGTGGCCGGGGAAGCGTCTGGCGGCCTGCACGGCCGCAATCGGTTGATGGGCAATTCCCTCTTGGATCTGATGGTATTCGGCAAGCGATCCGGGGTGACCGCCGCGGGTCGCGCGGCGACGATGAAGCAGGGCAAGTTGACGCTGGCGCATCTGCGCCAGTTTCGGGCGGACGCCAGGAAGCACGGCAATCCCAGCGGGGTCATCTCCCCCATGATTCTGCCGGCCTACACAAGGAAAGCATAAACCTACACGGATTGCCCATGGGGCCAGCCCGACGAGGATGCGGCTTTTCGGCCGTGCTGGGGTTCATCGGCATCCATTCCACTCTCTTGAGGTAACGCATGAACGTGCATGAATTTCAGGCCAAGTCGTTGTTTGCGCAGTTCGGGGTGCCGGTGCCGCGCGGGAAGGAGATCACCTCACCGCAGGCCGCCACGGCTTGGGCTGAGGAGCTGAATACGCCGGTGTTCGTCGTCAAGGCCCAGATTCATGCCGGCGGGCGGGGCAAGGCGGGTGGGGTCAAGATCACCAAGGACAAGACCGCGGTGGCCGGGCTCGCCAAGGAATTGCTGGGGAAGACGCTCGTCACCCATCAGACCGGTCCCAAGGGGCGGACCGTGAATCGCCTGTTGGTGGAGGAAGGGGCCAACATCGCGAAGGAACTGTATTTGTCCATCCTGGTCGATCGAGATACCGGCTGGCCCACCTTCATTGCGAGCACCGAAGGCGGGATGGAAATCGAGGAAGTGGCGGAAAAGACGCCTGAGAAGATCATCAAAGAGGCCGTCGATCCGGCGGTGGGCTTCCAAGGACACAACGGCCGAAACGTGGCGTTTGGATTGGGGTTGCAGCTCATCGAACCCGCCGTCATCAATCCCTTCGTGAAAATGCTGGAAAACTTGTACCGCCTCTTTATGGAAAAGAACGCGGCGCTGGTGGAGATCAATCCGTTGATCATCACCAAGGAGAAGACGCTCGTGGCGCTGGACGGCAAAGTATCGTTCGACGACAACGGCCTGTTCAAGCACGAGGACGTACAGAAGATGCGGGATCTCGACGAAGAAGAGCCGTTGGAAATCGAGGCGACCGCCAACAATCTCAACTATGTCAAACTGGACGGCAACATCGGTTGCATGGTCAATGGCGCCGGCTTGGCGATGGCGACGATGGACGTCATCAAATTGGCTGGCAGCGAACCGGCGAACTTTCTGGACGTCGGAGGCGGTGCCACCAAGGACACGGTGGCCGCGGGGTTTCGCATCCTGCTGAAGGACCCGAACGTGAAGGGCATCTTCATCAATATTTTCGGGGGCATCGTCCGGTGCGAACGTATCGCCCATGGCGTCATCGAGGCCGCCAAGGAAGTGAAGATTACGGTGCCTCTCGTGGTACGTCTGCAAGGCACCAATGCGGAGGAAGGGCGGAAGCTCCTCGCCGACTCCGGATTGAAGCTTGAGGTCGCGAACGACCTCTGGGAAGCGGCGCAGAAGATCGTGAATCTGACGGGGAAGGCGGCGTGACAGAGAAGGTGCCGGCTCGAGCCGCAGTGCTCGCCCACCGGCGCTTCTGTGTCCAAAGATTCGATCAGAACGGACGGTGCTTGGTGGACGCGCGCAGTACGAGGCTCAAGCCAGCACCCTTTGATGGTGACGTGTAAGAAAAGAGGTTCATCGTGAGCATTCTCGTCAATAAGCAGACGCGCGTGGTCGTGCAAGGCATCACCGGGAAAGAAGGCTCCTTTCATGCGACGCAGTGTAAGGCCTACGGCACGAAAGTCGTCGCGGGGGTGACGCCCGGAAAGGCAGGCCAGGAGGTGGAAGGCATTCCGGTGTTCAACACCGTCGCGGACGCGGTGCGTAAGACCGAATGCGACACGTCGTTGATCTTCGTGCCGCCCCCCTTTTGCGCCGACGCCATTCTGGAGGCCGCCGATGCCGGCATCAAGCTGATCATCTGTATTACGGAAGGGATCCCGGTCAACGACATGGTGAAGGTCAAGCGCGCGTTGCGCGGACGAGACGTGCGCTTGATTGGACCCAATTGCCCGGGCGTCATTACGGTCGATGAGGCCAAGATCGGCATCATGCCGGGATTCATTCACAAACGAGGGGTGGTGGGAGTCGTCTCGCGCAGCGGCACCCTGACATATGAGGCGGTTCACCAGCTTTCGACGCTCGGGCTGGGTGAGACGACGTGCGTAGGTATCGGCGGAGATCCCGTGAATGGGACCGGCTTTGTCGACGTGCTGCCGTTGTTTGAAAAGGACCCCGAAACACAGGCCGTCGTCATGATCGGTGAGATCGGCGGCGATGCGGAAGAGAAAGCCGCCGAGTACATCAAGAAAAACGTCAAGAAGCCGGTGATCAGCTTCATCGCCGGCATCACCGCACCTCCCGGAAGACGAATGGGCCATGCGGGGGCCATCATCTCGGGCGGCAAAGGGACCGCGGCGGAAAAGATGAAGGCGCTCGAAGCCGCCGGGGTCAAGGTCGTGAAAAACCCAGCCGAAATCGGACTTGCAGTACAGAAGGCGTTGGGTCGCTGACAGGCTTTCCAAAGCCGCGCGACCGGGGGTGTCGGCGTCGGCCGGCACCCCCGCGTTGTTTCGGGAGGGTCTAAGCACAAGGAGGCGACGATGCAATCCTGGATGGCAGCACTCTGCACGGCATTCGCTGCGGCATTGCTAGCGGCACCGGCTCTCGCTGAGCCGCGCACGACGCTGACCTGGCACGGCCACGCGGCTTTTGAAATCACGATTCCTTCCGGCAAAATTCTTCTGATCGACCCTTGGCTGAACAATCCCATGAATCCGCATGTAAAGGAGAAGCAGGACCCGATCGAGCATATCGCCAAGGCGGACTACATTCTCGTGACGCACGGGCATTTCGACCACGTTGGGGACGCGGTCGCCATCGCGAAAAAGACCGGCGCCCGATTGATTGCGAATTACGAACTGGGGACGAATCTCGTCAAGCTGCAAGGCTTTCCAAAGGAGCAGGTGGGCTTCGACACGCTGATGAATCCCGGTGGAGAAATTTCCATCGCAGACGGTGAAGTGCTCGTCGCCATGACGCCCGCCATTCATTCAAGCGGCATGAACAATCCGTTGGCGACCGAACATGACGCCGACTTGGCCTACGGCGGAAACCCAGGCGGGTTCGTCTTGAAGATCAAAAACGGTCCGACCATTTATCACTCCGGAGACACGGCCTACTTCAAAGACATGGAGCTGATTGGGGAGCAGTACGCGCCGGACGTGGCACTGCTGAACATTGGCGGTCACTTCGGCATGGAGCCCGCCATGGCGGCCCGGGCGGCGGCGAGCGTGAAGGCCAAGCTCGCCATCCCGCACCATTTCGGCACCTTTCCCGTCCTCACGCAGGACCCTCAGTCATTCGCCGCTGCGTTGAAAGCCCGCAAGATCGGATTTCGCGCGATGACGCCGGGATCAACCTTGGTGTTCGAAGGGAAGAAGGTGAAGTCCGAGGGACATTGATTCACGCGACTTCGGAAGCCGCGTTCCGTTCCTCGCCCGATTCCAAAGACTTCAGGATTTCATCGGCCCAGAGCCAGGGCGATCCTTCGTCCTCATGTTTGCAATAGACGAAGCAGTCCTGACCTCGGCCTGTCAGTTCTGCGAATCGCCTTGCCCACCGTCGGAGCTCCTCTTGGTCGTAGGTACTCTTCCGCAGGCGGGTATAGCGAAATGGTGCGGTGTCCCGATCTTCCGCCGGATGCTCATCCGTCTCCACGGCCGCCCAGGCCACGCCGTGGCGTTGCAGCAAGTGTTCGATCGACGAGTCGTGCCAGCTGTCATGGCGGAATTCGATGGCCCACGAATAACCGGTCGGCAACTGGTCAAGAAAAGCCGCGAGCCGGCCATCGTCGCGCGGAAGGTTAGGGGGAAGCTGGAGGAGAATGGGACCTAACCTCCCGGCCTGGCGAAGAGGTTCCAGCCGTTCGAGCATGGCGGTGAGGGTCGGCCATCCTTCGGGTTTCAGGCGCTGGATATGGGTAATTTGCCGGTGAGCCTTCGGTGCGAATACAAAGTGAGCAGGGGAATGGTCGAGCCAGGCCTGGACGGCTTTCGCGGTGGGCAGACGGTACCACAATCCGTCCAGTTCAACCGTGGAGTAGCGGCCGGCGTAGTGCCGAAGAAATGCGTCGGGCTTTAGGCCGACCGGATAGAACCGGTCGGGTCCTTGCCAGGCTTTGTAGGAATACCCCGAGAGACCGACGTAGCAGCGCGCCATGGCACCAGCCTACGCGAGGGCCGCGGCCTCGCTTACAGGGAAATGCCCCAGACCTGCTTTGCGAGCAGGCCGATGCCGTAGGTGACGCACACGGCAAGGGCGAGGATGATGAGGTTTAAAGCAATCCGGCGCTTGATATCCATCCCGGAGAGGAAGGATAGGACAGTCGACACGGCGATGACCATCAGACCAGCTGTGACGATTGAATAGATAGCGGTCGTGGCTCCGAAGAGGACCGGCAAGACGGGAATGACCGCCCCGGTCAGATAGGCCGATCCGACGACGATCGCGGAGGCGAGCGGAGGTTCTTCCATAAAACTCAACTCGCTGTCCTCGCCAAGAAAAATCTTCTTAGCCGTCTCGGTTGACTTCACCTCCTTTTCGGAATTGAGCGCCAAAAATGCGCCGGCGCCCATCGAGAGCGCGCCGGCGACGGCAGTGGTCGTGGCCGCAATGAGGACCATCGTGGCGCTCCCAAAGGCACCGAAGAATCCGCTCACGGCGCCAAGGATTTCCACCAGCCCGTCATTTAAGCCCAAAAAGATATTGCGAATTTGTTCGGCGTTGATCTTCCGTTGGGTGAGGGCCGTGACCAGCGTATCTTCGTGCTTGAACTCGTCCAGCAAGATGCCCCGTAATGCTTTTCCAAGGGGCTGGTGTTGATAGTCTCTCCACAGGGCCAAATACTTTCTGACGCCGTGGACTTCGATCGCCTCCAACGCCAAATGAATGCCGGTCGTGCCGAGAAATCGACAGGCCAGCAGCATGACGAAGAGCTTCACGCGGCGTCCGATATCGAGCCGGTCGATGGGGTATCCAAAAAACTTTTGCCAGAAGGCGAAATGCTCCGTCTCAACCGTGATCAATTCGCGGAGGGTCGCTCTGGACTCGTCATCGACGGAGATGTCGTGCAGGGCTTTGTAGAGCGAGAGGTCGAACAGTTCGTCGAGTATGAGCGCGCGGGCCAGAGAAGGGTCGTATTGATAGGGAGCCGCCATCGATATCCTGTGCTTCAGGAACGATGATACTCTCCGCCAACACCCTCCTCAAGCCACGCGATAGACCGTCCCCTGGTCTTATTATGATGTCGTTGGGAACCGTTCTTTGTCAGCCGGTTGGAAGCGCGTCGACAGCTGCAGCCCTTGAAGCGTTGGACTCTTGGTGTGGTACCGTTTCCCATCCGGATTCAAGGCGGTTGCGGGCAGGGATTCGAGCAACGAGTCTCAAGCGGGCTGGTACGGGCTCTGGGCACAAGCAACCACTCCACGATCACCAACGAGCAAACCGGTGTCGCTCAAGACTCGCCTAACCCAGCATGAAATAGACGCTCAGGCCGACCACGGCGACGAATGCTGCGCCGAACATCACCTTTTCGTGTCCGCAGAGCCCTTCCTGGGCTTTACAGGCTGCGAGCGAGCACATCAGTGACATCGCGACCTCCATTTGAAGCGTTGAAGAACGATACTCTTCCTTCGCTGTTCAGTCAACGCTGGGGCCCTCGAGAGGGGGTCAGGAATCGTCTGCAAGGGAACGATAACGCATCAAACCTGTAAGGAGCGGCTTATGCAGTACCGACATGAGAACTCGGTCACAGGGGCAGCGGGCCCTGTCGTAGCCCTACTCATCATCGTGGTTGCCGTGGCATGCTTGGCCTGCGCGGCACCACATGTCCGACCAGCACAGCAGCAAGTCCGGTACATCGACCTGACGCATGCCTTCGGGAAAGACACGATTGTATGGCCGACGGAAGAGCCGTTTGTGCTCATCCCTCAATATGCCGGCGACATGCCAGCCGGGTATTTTTATGCCTCCAATCGTCTCCGGATGCCGGAGCACGGGGGCACCCATATCGATGCCCCCATCCACTTTGCCCACGGTGGCCACACGCTGGATCAGGTGCCGCTCGACCGTCTCATGGGGCCCGGCGTCCGGATCGATGTGGTTGCGCCATGCAGCCAAGATCGCGACTACCGCATCACGATCCAGGATTTCCAACGGTGGGAGGCTGCGCACGGCCGTATCCCGGACGCCGCCATCGTGCTTCTGCAGACGGGATTTGCCAGGCACTGGCCGGTGCGAAAAGACTATCTGGGGACCGAATTGACGGGATCTGAAGGGGTAGGGGCACTGAGGTTTCCCGGCCTGCATCCGGACGCGGCCAACTGGCTCATCCGCGAGCGCCGCGTGAAAGCGGTGGGCATCGACACGGCCTCGATTGATTACGGGCGTTCAACGAAGTTCGAGGCGCATGTCGCCTTGCTGTCCCAGAGTGTGCCCGTGTTCGAGAATCTCGATGATCTGAGCACCGTGCCGATGCGCGGCTTTGACGTGATCGCGCTTCCCATGAAGATCCTGGGCGGCACCGGCGGTCCGCTGCGCATCATCGCGGTCGCGGCGTCGGAGTAGGATCCCAAAAATGCAAAGGCCGCCACATGGCGGCCTTTGGAGGGGTGATGGATGCCGAACGGGGCCGTGTGAGCTACGTGCCCATCTCCCAGCTCGCAAGATATTTTTCCTGCTCCTTCGTGAGCTTGTCGATGTTGACTCCCATCCCGGCCAATTTGAGCCGGGCGATTTCCTTATCGATTGCCGGAGGCACAGGGTACACCTTCTTTTCGAGCATCTTGTAGTTCTTTACGATGTATTCCGCCCCGAGCGCCTGGTTGGCAAAGCTCATATCCATGACGCTGGAAGGATGACCTTCCGCCGTGGCGAGGTTCACCAACCGACCTTCGCCAAGCAGGCTGACGCGACGGCCGTTCTTCAACGTAAACTGTTCGACGCCGCTGCGGATGATTTTCCGTTTGCGGCTCAGCTTTTCGAGGGCCGGGATGTCCAATTCGACGTTGAAATGACCGCTGTTGCAGACGATCGCGCCGTCCTTCATCGCCGCAAAATGCTCGCCGCGGATGACGTGAATATTGCCCGTGACCGTGATGAAGAAATCGCCCACCGGGGCGGCTTGTTCCATGGGCATGACCCGGAAGCCGTCCATGACCGCTTCCAGTCCCTTTAACGGATCCACCTCCGTCACGATGACGTCGGCCCCCATGCCTTTGGCCCGCATCGCGATGCCGCGCCCGCACCACCCGTACCCCACTACCACTACCACGGATCCGCACACCAGACGATTGGTGGCGCGCACGATCCCGTCCATCGTCGATTGGCCGGTGCCGTAGCGGTTGTCGAACATGTGCTTCGTGTCCGCGTCATTGACGGAGATGACCGGAAACTTCAACACTTTCTTCTCCGCCATGCTGCGCAGGCGGATCACACCGGTGGTCGTCTCTTCGGTGCCGCCGATCACGTTTCGGAGCAGATCCTTCCGTTTGGAGTGCAGATGGGATACGACGTCGGCGCCGTCGTCCATCGTCACATGCGGCCGATGGCCGATGGCGGACTCGATGTGCCGGTAATACGTGGTGTTGTCCTCGCCCTTGATGGCAAAGGTCGGGATGCCCTCGTGCTGAACCAGCGCGGCGGCGACGTCGTCCTGCGTGCTGAGCGGGTTGGACGCGCAGAGCCGGACGTCGGCTCCTCCGGCCTTCAGCGTGATCGCAAGATTGGCGGTTTCCGTCGTGACGTGGAGGCACGCCGTGACGCGGACGCCTTTGAGCGGTTGCTGGCGCCTAAAGCGTTTCCGGATCAGGCGAAGCACGGGCATGGTGGCTTCCGCCCACTCGATCTTGAGTCTGCCCTGGTCCGCCAGCTTAATGTCTCTCACGTCGTAATCCACGGAAATCCTCCCTGCATGGTGAATGAAGGCGCTGAGAACGAGTCACAAAAAAGGGGCGGGTCACTCACCCGCCCCTGAGTCTTTCGGCCTCACCGGCGACTACAGGCCTGCGTCCTTGCGGAGCGCGCGGGCCTTGTCCGTCTTTTCCCAGGTGAACTCCGTTTCGTTGCGGCCGAAGTGCCCATAGGCCGCTGTCTTGCGGAAGATCGGCCGGCGAAGCTTGAGGTGTTCGATAATGCCGCGCGGCGTCATGGGGAAATGCTTCCGCACCAGCTTGTCAAGATTGTCCACCGACACGGTTTCGGTGTTCTTCGTGTCCACCAGGACCGAAACGGGGTCCGCCACGCCGATCGCGTAGGCCAGCTGGACCTCGCACTTCTCAGCCAGCCCGGCCGCGACGATGTTCTTGGCGATGTAGCGCGCCATGTAGGAGGCCGACCGGTCCACCTTCGTGGGATCCTTGCCGGAAAAGGCCCCGCCTCCGTGGCTCCCGTGACCGCCGTAAGTGTCGACGATGATTTTGCGCCCCGTGAGCCCCGTGTCGCCCATCGGCCCGCCGACCACGAACCGGCCGGTGGGGTTGATATGGTGCTTTACGCTGGTGGGGTCGTACAAGCCCTTCGGCATGACGGGCCGAATGACCTTTTCCATGATGTCGCGTTCGATCTGCCGGCTGGTCACGTCGGGGCTGTGCTGGGTGGACACGACGATGGTGTCGATCCGCACCGGCTTGCCGTTCTTGTATTCCACCGTCACCTGAGACTTCCCGTCAGGGCGAACCCACTTCAAGATGTTCTTCTTCCGGACCTCCGCCAACCGCCGAGTGAGCCGATGGGCCAGGACGATCGGCATGGGCATCAGCTCCGCTGTTTCATTGGTGGCGTACCCGAACATCAGCCCCTGGTCGCCCGCGCCGCCGGAATCCACCCCCATGGCGATGTCACCGGATTGTTGATGGATCGACGTCAGGACCGAGCAGGTATGGTAGTCAAATCCCCAGGACGCATCGCAGTAGCCCACGTCCTTAATGACATCGCGAATGATGTCCGGAATCTCCACATAGGCTTTGGTGCTAATCTCACCGGCGACGAAGGCAATGCCGGTGGTGAGGATGGTTTCGCAGGCGACGCGGGAGTACTTGTCTTGGGCGATGATGGCATCCAGAATGCCGTCCGAGATTTGGTCGGCGATCTTGTCCGGATGCCCTTCGGTGACGGATTCGGACGTAAAGAGATAGTGATTTCTCATTCGCTGCCCTCTATGTTCAGGGTTATGCTCGCCGGGGACTCTAATGTTCAGGTTGCGGTTAGAATAGCGGAGTCCGCCGCCATTGTCTATCACTCCTCTCGTAGGGGTTGCTCCGGGACATCGGCTTGACACTGGTTTTCAGCCGCTTGTAAGATGATCAAATTTTCGCGGCCTTACGATTCCCCGCAATCCACGACTCCTAACAGGACGTAGTACAGGAGAGAGTCGGCGCTCTCTCGGGTGGGGTGTGAGATCTCGCCAGCGCGCCCTGTTCAGATCGATGGAACGCAAGCCACAATGAACGGACAACCAGACGCTCTTCCGGAAGAACCGGCCGTCCGTCCCTCCGCCCCTCGATTAGGGTGGGAGGAGTTCTCACGTGAACTGGTCGATTTCTTTGCGTCCATCAAGCTCGCCATCTTTCTGTTTCTATTCTTGGCCGTCACGGCCACGATCGGCACGGTCATTCAGCAGGGGGAGCGGCCGGAAGTCTACATCCAAGAGTACGGCGAACAGGCCTACCGCTGGTTCCTCCGGCTGGGATTTACCGACGTGTACCACACCTGGTGGTTTACCAGCCTGCTGGGCTTGCTGTGCGTCAATTCCCTCACCTGCTTTTACAAGCGCTTCCCGGCAGTGTGGCGATCCATGAAGCAGGACAAGGTCGGCGTCACCCTGGCCTTTATTCAAAACCTCAAGCAGCACGCCGCAGTGCCGGTCTCAAACACGAAGGAAACCGTGGCGCAGCGCCTGCTGGAACACTTGGTTTCAAAAGGGTATCGGGTGCTCGCGAAGAACGAGCAGAGCGAGGTCACCGTCTACGCGACCAAGGGCGTACTGGGGCGGGTCGGTGCCCACATGGCGCACCTGAGCGCGACGGTCATCGTGTTCGGCGGGCTCCTGGGGACCTACTACGGGTTCCAAGAATTCGGCGTCTGCCTGGAAGGGCAAACGTACCATATCCCGCGTGGGAACTTTGATTTGAAGGTGGAAAAGTTCTGGATCGATTACCACGAGAACGGTTCGGTGAAGTCGTACAACAGCACGCTGACGGTGTTGGAAAGCGGGCAGCCCACGGTCACCAAAACCATCACCGTGAACGATCCACTGGTCTACAAAGGCATCTGGTTCTATCAGTCGAGCTATGGCGACTCCTGGGACCAAATCGAGATCGCCAGGGTCAACATCAAGGACAAAATCTCTGACAAGGTGTTGAAGACCATTGATTTGGAGTGGCAAAAGGAGCAAACGGTCCCTGATCTTCAACTCAAGTTGGCCGTCACCGACTTCGTTGCCGATTTCGCCTTCAACTCAACCGAGAAGAAGGTCTACTCAAAGACGGTCGAGCATGCCAATCCGGCGGTCAAACTGGCGATTCATGAAGGAAGCGCAGTGCAAGCCACTCCGTGGATCTTCCAGCAGTTCCCCGATCTCTTCGAAATCAAGGATTCCAAGTATCAGTTCGAATTGGTGGGGTATAAGCCCAAGAAATTCACCGGACTCCAAATTGCCAAGAATCCCGGTATCAACATCGTCTGGACCGGTTGCACGATGATCGTGGTTGGCATTACTCTGTCGTCCGTGATTTACCATCGCCGGTTGTGGGCCAAAATTCTTCCAGCATCGGACGGCGGGGTGACCGTCCATGTCGGCGGGACGACCCACAAGAGCCAGATTGATTTTCAAAAGGAATTCCGAAAGCTTACGGAGAAAATTCAGACGTTCGGCACATAGTTCGACCCTCCTGCGTGGCGATGCCTGGAGTATGATGAGGAGTATGATAAAAAGAAGGCCCTGCGGAGACCATAGACGGAGGACGGCAGTATGATGCGATCACTCTTCTTGTTCGATATGACGTTCTGGCTGTACCTGGCCGCTCTCGCATTGTATATCGCCTATCTCTTTGCCAGACGGCCCTCCATGGCGCTTGCGCCGGCCGGGCATCCGGCGGACAGCTTCGACGAGCGGGACGGTGCATGGGCGACTCAGCTCGGGCAGGTCGCCACGCTCGTCACTGTGTTCGGCTGGATCGTCAATACGGCGGCCCTCTTCACCCGCGCCTTTGAGCGGATGCAGCATTCTGGCACCTTTGCCCCTTGGTCCAACCAATTCGAGGCCATGGCCTATGTCTCGTGGGCCATCATTCTGGGCTATGTCCTGTTGGAACTCCGGTATAAGATCAAGGCCATCGGCGCCTTCGTGGTCGGGATCGGGTTCATTGCCATGGGTGCGGCCTCCCTGTTGCCGTACCGTTATCAGACCGCGGAGCCGTTGGTGCCGGCCCTGAACAGCTATTGGATCTACATCCACGTGTCGGTCACGCTGACCAGCTACGCCGCGTTTGCCATGGCAGGCGGGCTTGGCCTGATGTATCTGTTCAAGGAGCGAGCCGAGCAACGGGGGAGCCAATCTCGTTTCTATGCGGCGTTTCCCGACCTGGAAACGATCGACGAGCTCGGGTACAAAGCCATTATGATCGGATTCCCGCTCCTCGCCTTCGGCATCATTCTCGGGGCCATGTGGGCGAATTATGCATGGGGTGGCTACTGGAGCTGGGATCCCAAGGAAACGTGGTCGTTGATTGTGTGGCTGATTTACGGAGCATACATCCACGCCAGAATGACGCGGGGATGGGAAGGGCGAAAAGCGGCCATCTACGCCGTCTTCGGTTTCTTAATGGTAATTTTCTGCTTCTGGGGAGTGAATTTCCTACTGTCCGGCCTTCATGCATACGCCTAGCCGGCTGTGACCTGCTGTCGACGAGGTCACCATGCCTGATTCCAATCCTGTCGTTCCACCCACCGCCGCACCACGGCCCGCGAGTGGTTCCCGCACCCTCATTTTGGCTGCCGCGGCTTTGATAGCGATCGCCACCTTCGGCATTGTCTGGCTTCAAAGTGCCAAGTACGAGCCGTTGGCCGTGGGCAAAGAGGCGCCCGATTTTGCGCTGACCGACCTCAATGACAAGCCGCACCGGCTGTCGGACTTTCGGGGCAAAGTGGTGTTCTTAAACTTCTGGGCCACCTGGTGCGCGCCGTGCCGCGAGGAAATGCCGTCCATGGAGGTGTTGCATAAGAACTTTGAAAAAGACGGGTTGGTCATCCTGGCGGTGAGCATCGACCGCGTCACGACCGCGAAGGATATTCCGCCGTTCGTCAAAGGCATGAACCTCACCTTCCCCGTTTTGATCGATTCCTGGGGGAAGACGGACAAGCCCTACAAGCGAATGGGCGTCCCCGAAACGTTCATCATCGATCAACAGGGCATCATCCGCGAGATCATCATCGGTCCACGAGATTGGACGAGGTTGGATAACCTCACAACCCTGACGTCACTGCTGAAGGTGACCCCCAAGACCGTGTCACCCGCCGGCGCGGCTGCCGCTGGTCACGATAAATCGGAGGACCGGTCGTGAGCGCGGCGGGATGGATGGTGCTCGGTGGAATGCTGCTGATGCCGGCGGCCATGCCGGTGGATGCGGGCCTCAGCGGGAACCCGCTGGCTCAGGCCGTTCCTGCGGCCGAACGCGGGATCGTCAAGGTCGGCGATGAAGCGCCCAACTTTCAGTTGCGCGACCTGAACGGCAATCTGGTGAGTCTGTCCCAGTTGCGGGGCAAGGTGGTGCTCTTGAACTTCTGGGCCACCTGGTGTGGTCCGTGCCGAGTCGAAATGCCGGCGATGGAGCAGTTGTACCGGACGTTCCCGAGGAAAGAATTCGAGATCCTCGCCGTGTCCACCGACCCGCAAGGAGCTGTCGTCACGAGGCCGTTTCAACAGGAAATGGGCTTCACCTTTCCCATTTTGCATGACTCCGAATACCGCGTTGGGCTGACGTACGGCGCCAGGACGCTGCCCATGACGTTCATGGTGGACCGCCAAGGCGTGATCCGCCAGAAAATCTTCGGGGCCAGGGACTGGGCATCAACGGAAGCTCGCGAGCTGGTCCATATGCTGGTGAAAGGTGCCTCATGACGCAATCCCTTCCGCAGATCTCCTTGATTGCGGCGTTCTCGGCGGGCTTGCTCTCCTTCGTGTCCCCGTGCGTGCTCCCGCTCGTGCCGTCGTACATTTCCTATATCACCGGGCTCTCGGTCGAACAGCTGACCGACGCCGGTGAGCGTAGCAAGTTCAAGAAGGCCATCGTCGTCAACGCCCTGTTGTTCATTGCCGGGTTCTCTTCTGTATTCGTCGCGTTCGGGGCGTCGGCCAGCTTCCTGGGTCAGCTGCTGATCACCTATCAGGACCATATTCGGCGTATCGGCGGCATTCTCATCATCATCTTCGGGCTCTACCTTCTGGGCATCCTCAACCTCAATTTTCTCAAAATGGAGCACCGGTATCAGTTTCGCAACAGGCCAGCGGGGTATGTCGGCTCGTTTTTGGTCGGCGTGGCGTTCGCCGCAGGCTGGACCCCCTGCGTCGGCCCTGTACTGGGATCCATCTTGCTGTATGCCAGCACCACGGAATCCCTGATGAGTGGCGTGGTGCTGCTCTCCTCCTATTCCTTAGGCTTGGGACTGCCCCTGTTCCTCACGGCGCTCGGCGTGGACCGCTTCTTAGCTTATTTCAAGGAAGTGCGCGCTTATTTGTGGGGAGTGTCGACTGTGAGCGGGGTGTTACTGCTCGTCGTCGGGGTGATGATCTACGCCAACTCGCTCACGATGATCACCAGCTTTCTCGAGCGGTACGGGATCGGCTGGTACCTCGGGCAGTAGCAACGCCTGAAAAAGGCATTCACATCGGTCTTCCAGGCTCGGCGCAACGGAATCCGGGACCGAGGTGTACGGGCGGTTGGGAGACGAGGAGAGAACGACGCGAGCGATCGGAGTGAATGGCCCGCTAGCACCAGGCGCCGATGCGGCACGGAATGAAGGATTGACCCAGGGCATTGGCCGACGGCAGGCGCAACGTGCCGCTAGCAGAGGGTGTCGGCAGGTCGGGCAACGATTGACCGTTGGCAGAACCGGCTGCCGAGCCGGTGTCGGAAACGGCCGCGGCCGACTCCGATTGCTTGGCAACCATGACGCCTTTCTGCGGGCCGCCCAGCTTGGCCAGCAGGCGCTTCCCATCGCCGGCCACACTGCTGTTGGGGTACCGTTCCGCCAGCAGCACTAAGTTTTCCCTCGCCCAATCGTCAGCCCCCATCTCATGATAGCTCTTGGCCAGGAAGTATAACGCATCAGGCGCGACTGGTTTGTCCGGATAGAGCTTCATGATCTGCTCGAACCGATGGGCCGCAGCCAAATAGGATCCACGGCGATAATAGAACTGACCGACAAACAGGTGAGTCTGGGCCAACCAGTCGTGGCATTCCTGGATCTTCTGCTCCGCCTGAGTATCGTAACGACTGCCGGGGAAATCTTTGCGCATCCGCTCCAAGGCTGCGATGGCGCGGTGCATAGGTTCCGGGTCTCGATCGATACCCTTGGCCATTCGAAAATGCGTTTCTCCGATTCGAAAGGCGGCATACGGCGCAAGTACGTGCGAACGGTGGAGGTCGAGGAAATGGTTATACTCCACGAGGGCTTCCGCATATTCTTCCTTCTCGAAGAAGGCCTCGCCCCGCTTCATGATCACATTCGGGTCATAATTCTTTTCAATCGTATCGCCGAGGAAGATCTGCTCGTCCGTCCCGCTCACGGTCTTCGTGGCCCCGGACTCGCCCTTCGGTGTACTGGAGCAGGCCCCCAACACCATCGTGGCGGCGACGGCTACGATCAGGAGACGAGACGGCCGGAAACCCAACGCCGATGCTGCTGAAACACAGGTGCGCATGTGCCATTGATAGCAAGATCGTCCCTTAAAAGCAACGCAGACAACACTTTAGTTGACCCGCCTGCAGCCCCGTCCCTATAATTCCCCCGCACCAACTCGTCCTCGGCACTCCCCTTTGGCGTCGCATGATACAGAGCAGGATCGTCGGCACAGGCAGCTATCTCCCGGAACGTGTGGTTTCCAATGAGGAACTGGCCGGCCCCCTGGGGATCGATCCTGAGCACGTCTATCGATTGACCGGGATTCGAGAGCGGCGTTGGGCGGCCTCCGGAGAGGCGGCCTCCGATTTGGCGACGATGGCCGGAAGGAGGGCATTGGAGATGGCCCGGCTTCAGCCTTCCGCGATCGATGCGATCATCCTCTCAAGCACTTCCCCCGACATGAGTTTCCCTTCCACCGCCTGTCTGGTCCAGAGAAACTTGGGCTGCGCCCGCGTCGGAGCCTTCGACGTCGCAGCGTCCTGCTCGGGATTCCTGTATGCCCTCTCCATGGCGGATGCCATGATTCGAAGTGGTCAGGCTCGGACCTGTCTGGTCGCGGCCGCCGAGGTGAAATCCCGATTCCTGGACCGGCGCGACGAAGCGACGGCGGTGTTATTCGGTGACGGAGCCGCGGCTGCGGTGGTGCATGCTGAACCGCGCGAGTCCCCTCAGGCCTCCGGCGTGCTAGGCATCCGCCTGTACGCCGACGGATCACAGCATGCCCTCATACATGTGCCGGCCGGCGGCTCCCGCCGTCCCGCGTCCGGCGAGACGCTTTCGGCGGGCCAACACACGCTTCGGTTGCAAGGGGCTCCCCTATTTCGTGCGGCAGTCCGGCGGATTGAGCGGGCCGTGCGTGATGTGCTCAAGGAGTTTGGCGTGCGAATCGAGGAGCTCGGGCAGGTCGTGTTCCATCAGGCCAACGGCCGTATTCTGGCGCAGGTCGCCGAGCGGCTCGGCGTCCCGGCGCAGCGGCTTGCTTCGGTCATCGAGCGCTACGGGAATACGTCCTCCGCGTCGCTGCCGATTGCTCTGGATGCGGCAGCCCGGGAAGGCAGAATTACTTCCGGAGATTTGGTGCTCCTCGGGTCGTTCGGAGGAGGGCTGACCTGGGGTGCGGGGCTGCTGCGATGGTAGCGAGCAGGTTGTAACGCGGCTGTAACATGCCTGTGCAAGAAGAGGGCCCATTCACTAGGAAGGAGTCGCGATCGTGATGTTCGGCTTGATTCCGAAAGAAGAGGCGTTCTTCGATCTGTTCAAAAAGGCGGCCCACAATATGATCGAAGGCAGCCGCCTGCTGAAGGACATGCTGGAGGACTTTCACGACACCGCCGGCAAGGCCAAGCGGATCAAGGAAGTCGAGCATATCGGGGATGGCATCACGCACGATATTGCGACACGGTTGAACCAGACGTTCATCACGCCGATCGATCGCGAAGACATCCATGATCTGGCCAGTGCGTTGGACGACATTCTGGACGCCGTGGAAGACGTGGCGGATCGGTTCGTGACCTACAAGATCGGCCGTCCGACCGAAGCGGCCATCCGGCTGGCCGACATTCTGTATCGCGCCTCGGTAGCGGTCGGCTTCGCAGTCGACCGCGTCGGCTCGTCCCATGCGCAAGTGAATGAATTCGCGGTCGAGGTCAACAGCCTTGAAAATGAAGCGGACCGGGTGTCGCGCGATGCGATCTCCGACCTGTTCGAGCGGGAGACCGATCCGATTGCCGTCATCAAATGGAAGGAAATTTACGAAAACTTGGAGGCGGGGACGGATCGGTGCGAAGACGTGGCCAACATCCTGGAACGTATCACCCTCAAGCACCACTGATGCCGTTGCGGAGCCTTCCCTTCAAAACCGCCCTCGCCAAGCATGCATGATCTGAGCGGATTGCTTCTCCTGACCGTCGCCCTCGCTCTGCTGTTCGATTTTTCCAACGGCTGGCACGACTGCGCCAATGCGGTCGCCACAGTGGTATCGACCCGGGTGCTCAGC
Organism: Nitrospiraceae bacterium; assembly: GCA_040255845.1. Classification (GTDB taxonomy): domain Bacteria; phylum Nitrospirota; class Nitrospiria; order Nitrospirales; family Nitrospiraceae; genus Nitrospira_D. The sequence continues at coordinate 36,996 of JBDZVU010000005.1, forward strand.
CCCTTGGCAGCGGTGCTCCTCGCCGGCGTGCTGAATGTGGCGGGGGCCTTCTTCTCGACCGCCGTGGCGAAGATGATCGGCGGGGGGATTGTGTTCCCTGATGCGGTCACGAACGCCGTCGTGGCGTCCGCGTTGGCGGGCGCCATCCTGTGGAACCTGTTCACGCTCATACTTGGCTTGCCGACCAGTTCGTCGCACGCCTTGATCGGCGGGTTGGTCGGCGCGGCCGTGGCGCATGGCGGGTGGGCGGTGGTTCAGTTCAAGGGGTTGCGGGCGATTCTTGAGGCCATGGTGCTGTCGCCGCTGTTTGGCTTTGGAGTCGGCTTCCTGGTGATGGTGGCGATCAGCTGGGCCTTCTTCCGCGTCACCCGGGGAATAGCCACGAAAATCTTCAGCCGGCTGCAACTCGTCTCCGCGAGTTTCATGGCCTTCAGCCACGGCGCAAACGACGCGCAAAAGGCCATGGGCATCATCACGCTGGCCCTCGTCTCCTCCGGTCAGCTCTCCTCGACCGAGGTGCCGACGTGGGTGATCGTGTCTTGCGCCCTGGCCATGGGGCTGGGGACGGTGGTCGGCGGCTGGCGCATCATGCGCACGCTGGGGATGCGCATCGTCAAACTCGAACCGGTGCACGGGTTCGCTGCGGAAACCGGAGCGGCATCCGTGCTGCTATTCACCGCGCACTTCGGGCTTCCTGTCAGCACGACCCATACCATTACGTCTTCTATTCTGGGCGTCGGTGCGACCAACCGGCTTTCCGCCGTACGATGGGGCGTCACCACGAAAATTCTGTCGGCCTGGATCTTCACGTTTCCGGGGGCAGGATTGCTGGGGGGCGCGGCGTATGCCGTGCTCTCGCTGTTCGAGTAGGGCAGCGTCTGCTATTCGCGAAGCGGCAAGCGCACCACGAATCGGCTGCCGGTCGGCACGTTCCCCTCGACCCACACCTGCCCGCCATGTCCTTCCACGATGTGTTTGACGATGGCCAGCCCCAGGCCGGTGCCCCCAAGCTCCCGTGAACGGGCTTTATCCACCCGGTAGAAGCGCTCGAAGACCCGAGGGCGGTCCGGCTCGGGAATGCCGATCCCCGTGTCGGTGACGGTGAGCTCCAGCGTGGGTCCGCCCGCAAACAGACTCTTGTCGGCAGGTAGACGGCGAGCCGCGACGGTGATGGTGCCCTGCTCCGGCGTATATTTGACCGCGTTGTCGAGGAGGTTGGTGAGGACTTGGACCAGGCGGTCTTCATCGCCCGCCAGCCGCGGAAGCGGCTCCTCAAGATGCGTGAGGAGGCGATGCCCTTTTTTGTCCGCCAGGGGCTTGATCATCGACAGCGTGCGGTCGATGACGGCGCGAAGGTCCATGTGCTCCTGTTTGAAGCTGACGCGGCCGGATTCGATCTTTGACAGCTCCAAGAGATCTTCGATGATCAAGTTGAGTCGATTGCTTTGGGCCAGGATGATGCGCAGAAATTTCTCGGCGTCGGTCGGATCGTCCTTGGCGCCGTCGAGGAGCGCTTCGACATAGCCTTTGATGGAGGTCAACGGCGTTCGCAGTTCGTGCGAGACGTTGGCGACGAAATCTTTTCGGATTTTCTCCAGGCGCCGCAACTCGGTGATGTCGTGAAAGACCAGCACGGCGCATGCTTCGTTCTCCCGCTCACCGCCCGCCACGGACGCTTCCACATGCAGGCACCGTCCGGTCGACGGCAGGACGATCTCATTCTCGCGGTTGGCGCGTGTTGCGAGCACGCCCGACACCAGTTCGTTCAGCTGCCGATGCGGAAACACTTCGGCGCAGGCTCGGCCCCGGGCTTCCTCGCGGGAGATGCCGAACATCTTCTCCGACGCGGGGTTCACCTGAAGCACGTGACCCCGATAATCCAGGACGATCACGCCCTCGACCATGGACGTCAGCATGGCGAGGAGCTGCGCGCGATCCTCTGAGAGCTCGGCGATCTTCGCGTGCAGTTGCTCCGCCATATGGTTCAGCGTGTGGGCCAGCAGGCCGACTTCGTCGTGCGAGGTCGTGTGGATGGGGACCGGCTGGCTGCCGGCCGCCAGCCGCTGCGCTGCGGCCGCGATGTCGCTCAACGGCCGAGTGACGCTGCGCGACAGCCAGAGACTCAATCCGACGGCGAGGGCGAAGGCGGCTCCGAAGGCCAGCAGGAGTTGCCGCTGCAGCGTGGCGATCTCCTGATCGAGAATGACCATCGGCAGCCCGACGCGCACGAAGATCGGCGCGGCCCCAGGCCGAGGCATGGCGACGGCGCGGTACATGGTGCGCTCGCCGGTCGTCTGGCTGGCGCGGATATCCTGGCCGGTGCCGGACGACTGCGCCTGCTGGATTTCTGGTCGGGACAGATGGTTTTCGACCGCCGCAAGATCGCGTTCTTGGACGGCGCTGTCAGCCAGGACCGTGCCATCGGCGCCGATCAGGGTGACGCGGGTGGCGGATCGGCCGCTCAATTCACGAACCACTCGGGACAGCGTCGACGACGAGGGCCAGGCGGAAGAGTCCTCGAACAGCGGGCGAACGCTGTATTCGACCAGCTGGGTGTTTGCCTGGAGCGCGTTGGAGAGCTGTGCGATTTCCTGCTGCTCGATCGATCGGACGGTCAGCATCCCGGCGGTCACCAGACCACAGGCCACGGCCGACAGCGTGGCGAGGGTCACCTTCCAGCGGATCGATCGGGTCATGGCCAGAGGGAACGACGACGCGCGGCGCGGGAAGGGACCGGCCCGTCCTGCGTCATGCCTCACCCGCCGGGTCTCGGAGTTTGTAGCCGAGGGATTTGACGGAGACGATCGCGTCTTCCAGGAGCGGCACTTTTTGCTTCAACCGGCGGATGTGCACGTCCACGGTCCGGGTCGTTCCGTAGTAGTCATAGCCCCACACCGCGTTGAGCAGAACTTCCCGCGTCAGCACGCGCCCGGGATGTTTGAGCAGATGCTCGAGCAGCCCAAACTCCTTCGCCGTCAGGACCAGTTCCTGCTTCCCCACGCTGACTTCGTGCCGCGCGAGGTCCATGGTGAGGGGACCATACTGGTATCGGCCTCCCTCCGCCGCCGGGGTCCGGTCCAGCCGCCGGATGAGCGCTTTCACCCGGGCCACCAACGCCTTCGGGCTGAACGGCTTGGTGACGTAGTCGTCCGCCCCCAGCTCGAGTCCGATGATGGTGTCGGACTCTTCGGCCTTGGCGGTCAACATGATGATGGGCAGCATGGCGGTATCCGGCTGGGAGCGGAGCTGCTTACACACTTCGAGCCCGTCCAGTTCGGGGAGCATCAGATCCAGCACGAGCAAATCGGGTTTTTCCACCTTCACCTGAGCGAGGGCTTCCTTGCCCGTCACGGCCGATACCGTTTTGAAGCCCTCCTTTTCCAGGTATAGTTTGACGAGTTGAAGGATGTCCTTTTCATCCTCCACGATGAGGATTTTCTTCTGGCTGGAGGCCGACATGGATGGCGCCAGCCTACGGCGGGGGCGGAAACGTGTCAAGCATGCCGCCGCGCGGGGGCGGCGGCCAATTCTGTTGACGAGCCCGGCCGCCCTGACGTAAGGTGAAACACGGTTCAGAGTCTGACGCCCCTACTCGAGTCAAGGAGCAACGATACGCATGAAGATCTACCTTGCCAATCCTCGCGGCTTCTGCGCCGGTGTGGACCGCGCGATCGATATCGTCGATTTGTCGCTGAAGAAGTACGGGGCGCCGATTTACGTGCGTCACGAAATCGTGCACAGCCGGCACGTGGTCAACTCCTTGCGACAAAAGGGGGCCGTGTTCGTGGAGGAATTGAGCGAAGTGCCGGAAGGGTCGGTGGTGATCTTCAGCGCCCATGGCGTCGCCAAATCGGTCTGGGAGGAAGCCAACCGCCGGCGCCTGCACGTCATCGACGCGACCTGCCCCCTCGTCATCAAAGTGCACAACGAAGTGAACCGGGATTACAACCAGGGGTACGAGCTGATCTTGATCGGCCATGCCGGGCATCCGGAGGTCATCGGCACGCTGGGTCAGATTCCCGACAAGTTCCACCTGGTCTCGTCGGTGGAAGACGTGGAGAAGCTGCACGTCGACAACACGCTCAACCTGTCCTACGTCACCCAAACTACCCTGAGCGTCGATGAGTGCCGCGACATCGTGGGTGCGCTGCACCGCCGATTCCCCAACATCAAGGGCCCGCATCAGGAAGACATTTGCTATGCCACGCAGAACCGCCAAAACGCGGTGAAAGAATTATCCCGCCTCGTGGACGTGATTCTGGTCATCGGATCGCCGAACAGCTCGAACTCCAACCGGCTGCGTGAATTGGGCGAACAGTGCGGGATCCCGTCCTATCTCATCGACTCAGCCAACGACATCAACCCTGCCTGGTTGAAGGACGCCAAAGCCGTCGGCATCGCAGCCGGGGCTTCTGCGCCCGAAATACTCGTCACGGAGGTCGTCGCCTTCCTCGAAAATTCCGGTCCCTCTGAAGTGGAAGAGCTGACCGTCATTGAAGAGGACGTCGAATTCCTGCTCCCTAAGGAACTGGTCCAAATCGACTCCCCGGGCAAGGCGCCTAGCCTCGCATAATGGACGCCTTCACCCCATAGATGTTGTAGGCGTAATCCTCCACTCCCCCCACAGGCTGTATTTTCTTTTGATTTCGTTCATTCCTTGTGCTACAAGGGCCCAGCCGTTTTCAGCCCCGTGGTTCGTACCGCATTCCAAGCCAAGAGGATGGATCTATGTACTTGAAATCTCTCGACATGCTCGGGTTCAAGTCGTTTGCCGAGGCCAAGATCGAATTTCCTCAAGGGGTCACGGCCATCGTCGGGCCGAACGGAAGCGGCAAGAGCAATGTTGTGGATGCGATCCTGTGGGTGTTGGGCGAGCAGAGCACCAAGACACTCCGAAGCGAAAAGATGGAGGACGTCATCTTCAATGGCACCGAGCTCCGCAAGCCGCTGGGCATGGCCGAAGTGTCCCTCGTGATCGGCGGATTGGACCATTCCTCCGTTAAATTCGACGGGGGGGCGGGCTTGCCGAGCCAACTGACGGAGTTTCAGGAGCTGATGATCACCCGCCGGTTGTATCGTAACGGCGACAGTGAATATCTCATCAACAAGACCCCCTGCCGTTTGAAAGACATCCGCAGCCTTCTCCTTGACACCCGCGCGGGCAGCCGCGGCCACACCATCATCGCGCAGGGGCAGATCGATCAAATTTTGAATGCTTCCCCCCAGGACCGCCGCGAACTGATCGAGGAAACAGCCGGCATCGTCCGGTACAAGAAACAGAAAGCCGAGGCGTTGCGGAAGCTGGATGCCACCCAACAAAACCTCCTTCGGGTGCGGGACATCATTGCGGAAGTGAAAAAGCAGCTGAATTCGCTGGAGCGGCAGGCGCGCCAGGCCCGTACGTACCAGACGCTTCAACAGGAGGCGCGCGGCGTAGAGATTGAGCTGCTGACACGGGAGTACCGCTCGTTGCGCCGGGCGTTGGAGGAGGCGGACGTTGAGGCCGCGGTGTTGGATCAGCAGGAAGCGGGCACGACGGCCGATCAGGCTCGTTTGGCTGCCGATCTGGAACAGGCGCGCCTCAAGGCGATGGCGATGGGGGACGCCATGGGTGAAATCCGGACCGCCTTGGCGTCGGTCGAGCAGCAGCAAGCCCAGGCGCTGACGGCGGCGGAGGTTGAACGCAACCGCAGCCAACTCTTCGAACAGCAGCAGGTTCAGGAATCGGCGGAGCTGGATGGGCTCGTCCGCGCTCAGGAGGAGCTGGCGGCGGCCGTGGCGGCGGCTGATGCTGCGCTCGCCTCCATGGAAGCAGAGATGGAGACGCGGGAGCAGGCGCTCCGGACCCTAGACCATGACATGGAGCGGCTCCTACGGCAGCGAGCGGCCGCGGTGGAAGAGGAAGAGCGGGGACGGAAGGATATTCTCCAACTCGCGGTCCTCGTGGCCAACACCGAGCAGGGATTGGTACAGCTGACGTCGAAGATAGACGACCTCTTTCGCCGCGGGGAACGCCTGTCCGGCGAACAACAGGATCTCGCGGCGCAACGGACCGAGGCGGTTGCCCGCCATGAGGCCTTGCGGGATGAATACGGCGCCGCCGATCGGCTGGTGGGGGAGCTGCAAGCTACCAGCCGGTCGGTTCAGGAGGAAGCGGGCCGTGTGACGGCCGACAGTCAGTCACTGGATCAACTGATCCTCCGCCGGTCGGAGGAGTTAGCGGGCGTCGATTCACGATTGGGAGCGTTGGAGAGCCTCGTGCGTGAAGAGATGGGATATGGGCGCGGCGGGTCCGATGATGGAACGGCCCTCAAGTCTTGTGAAGGCGTGCGCGACGCCGTCGCCGAATGGCTGACGATCCCCCCCGGCATGGATCGCGCCGTGGAAGCAGTGCTCGGAGAACGGGTGCGGGGCTGGTTCGTGGACGGCCCGTCCGTGGGGCACAAGGTCCTCGGATTCTTGCAGGAGCAGTCGCTCGGCCGAGGGACGTTCATCCCCCAGCAGCCACGTTGGGGACGCAGTAGTAGCGAGGCGTGGTGGCCTCAGCTGGCCGATCAAGCCGGGGTCGTGGGCCGCGCCGTCGATCTGGTGCAGACCGACGCGGACCGCGTCGCCGCGCGCGATTGTCTATTCGACCGTGTGGTCATTGTGGAAACGCTGAGCGATGCGCTCCGCCTGTGGGACCGCCACACCTGGACGGCGCCCGACGGGCCGATTCTCGTGACGTTGGCCGGCGAAGTGCTGGATGCCTCCGGTGTTTTGACCGGCGGGCAAATCCAAGGCAGCCAAGGGTTGCTGGAGCGGCGGCGCGAAGTGCTCGAACTGGAAGCCCGCCGCCGATCGCTCATGGAGGCGCTCGAGCAGGACAAGCAACGGCGGGATGCCTTGCAAGCCCACGCTCACCAACTGGCTCAACAGGGAAAACAAGTGGCCGAGTCACTGCGTGCCGCGGAGATGCAGAATCTTTCGCTGCGCAAGGACGAGGAAAAGCTTCAGCAGTTGCTGGCCGATCTGGATGCCCGATTGGCCGGCATCGCCGCCGAGATCGAAGGTGGAGTCGTGGAGGGCCGGAAGCTGGAACAGGAAAAGCAATCCCTGCGGGGCCAGCTGGAGCAATGGACCGCCGAGAAACAAGGACAGGAAGCGTCCATGGCCCGGGTGCGGGAACGGTTGGAGCAGATTGACCAGGACGTGCGTGCCCTCCAGGAGCGCGTCACTGACGCGCGGCTGAGCGTCGAGGGGCTGCGGGCCAAGCGCGAACATGACCAAGCCGATCGCACCCGGATGATCCAGCAAGCACAGGAGATGGCCCAGCGACGAGAGTCGTTGCATGCGCACCTTGCCGGTTTGGGAGAGGCCATTGAGCGCAGCCGGGCGGAGCAGCTCCGGCAAGAGGCGTTGTGTGCCGAGTTAGGGGCCGAGGCAGCGGGCATCAAGGCCAAGCTTGTGGCGGCTCAAGAGGAACAGGTTCAGCAACTGGCCGCGAGCCAAGCGTTGGAATCCGGCTTGGACGAGCTGCGACGAGCCGTCTCGTCCTTGCGTGAGACGCGCATGGCGGTGGAAGTGCGCCGCGCCGAACTGCGGACACAGCTCGGGTCGGTGGAGGGGACGTTGTCCGGCACCTATCAACTGGACCCCGCCACGCTGATGGCGTCTGACGACGCCGCGCCGGCGCTTCCGCTGGAGCAGGATTCGGTGCCGCAGGAAGCGGCCGACGAGCGATCGGATGCCGAATTGAAGGAGCAATTGCAGAAACTGCGCGACCGCCTCGACCGTATGGGGCCCATCAACCTGGCGGCCATCAGCGAGCACCAGGAGCTGGAGCAGCGGTACACGTTCCTCACGGCCCAGGAGCAGGACTTGTCCAACTCCATCGCGTCGCTGAAGGAAATCATTCATAGGATCAACCGGACCACGAAGGAGATGTTTACCGAGACGTTCAACGAACTGCAGCAGAAGTTCACGGAGGTCTTCGGCCAGTTCTTTCCCGGTGGTCGGGCGGAGCTGCAGCTCGTGGATGAACCGGTCGGGGAAGGAGACAACGCCGCTAATCAAGAGCCGGGTGTCGAGATCGTCGCCCAACCTCCCGGGAAACGGCTCAAGAGCATTACGATGCTCTCAGGCGGGGAGAAGACCCTCACGGCGATGGCGCTGTTGTTCGCCAGCTTCCTGATCAGACCAACTCCGTTCTGCCTGCTGGACGAGATTGACGCGCCGTTGGACGAGGAGAACATCGGACGGTTTACCGGTGTCCTACGGGACCTTTCGCAGAACGCCCAGTTTCTGGTGATCACCCACAACAAGCGGACGATGGCGATAGCCGACTCGCTCTTCGGCGTGACCATGGAAGAGCCGGGGGTGTCCAAATTGGTGTCCGTGCGGCTGGCGGATCTGCAGCCGGCCTGACGCCCGTGTTTCTGGGCTGACCGGGGAATGGTATCCACGTAGTCAAGCCGGGGTGTCTTGTCGCTCCGTACGGTAAAACGCCTGAATATTACAGGGGTCTTCCCTCTCCCTTGCTTGACTCCCCTAGATCGCTCTGTTATAAGCCGTGCGATGGGCAGCTCTCCGATCGTGCGGTGAGGGGTGTGGATCAGACCCACCCCCGGCACGCCAGCGTATTCGTCCATCTCATTCGCATCCAAGGAACCGATGAAACTACTCAGGGCGTTGTTCAACCGCCTGTCCGATAGCCTGCTTTCCAATGGCGGCGTGAAGCTCAGCCCTGCACCGGAATTGTCGCCCGTCCCGCCGCTTCGATTGGTTTCCGATAAGCCGACGGTGCTGCCGTCTCTGGATGGCACGTCGCGCCGCGCGGCTCCGCATGCAGTCAGCCAACCGGATGCGATCGATGACGCGATCCGTCGAAGCCAGGCCTGGTTTCTGAGCCGGCAGCATCCCGAAGGGTACTGGGTCGCCGAGCTCGAAGCCGACACGACGCTCACGTCCGAATACGTGATGCTTCGCCGGTTCTTGGATTGCGTTGATCCGGAGCGCGAGCGGAAGGCGATCCAATACATCAAGAGCATGCAATTGCCTGACGGCGGCTGGCCGATCTACTACGGGGGCCCGGCCGAGATCAGCGCATCGGTCAAGGCCTATTTTGCCCTCAAACTCACCGGGGTCTCAGCCGACGAACCCTTCATGGTGCGGGCAAAAGAGCGCATCCTAGCCATGGGCGGGGTCGTCCAAGCCAATGTCTTCACGAAAATCGCGCTGGCATTGTTCGACCAGTACGACTGGGAGGGCATCCCACATATGCCGGTAGAGCTGATGCTCCTGCCCAAGAAATTCTATTTCAGCATCTACGCCATCTCGTACTGGTCGCGAGCGGTGCTCATTCCGCTGCTCATCGTCTTCGCACATCAGCCTGTGTGCAGGATTTCGAAGGAACAGGGGATCGACGAACTCTATCCGATGCCCCGCCACGAGATTCGGTATTGGCGGTTCCCGCCATTCAACAAGGATCAGGCGTGGTTCACCGCCCATAACTTTTTCGTGGCCTTGGACGCGCTCTTGAAAATCTACGATCGCATGCCGCTCACGTTGTTACGCGAAAAGGCCCTTCACAAGGCGGCGACCTGGATGTTGGAGCGGCTCAAAGGAAGCGGCGGGTTGGGTGCCATCTATCCCGCGATGGCGAACTCCATCATGGCGCTGCGGTGCCTGGGCTACGAAATGGACGACCCGCTGATCAAAAAGGCGCTCCGTGAGATCGAAGACCTTGAAGTGTACGATTCCGTCGCGGTGGACGGGCAACGTGTGCCGACGCTGCATCTGCAACCGTGCTTCTCTCCGATCTGGGACACAGCGCTGTTGATCAATGCCCTGATTGAAGGGGGCGTACAGGCCGATCATCCGGCTCTCGTGCGGGCCGGGACGTATCTCATGTCACGCCAGACGCAGATCGTCGGGGATTGGAAAATCTCCTCTCCTCATGCCGAACCCGGCGGCTGGTATTTTCAGTTCGAGAACGAGTTTTATCCGGACGTGGACGATTCGGCCGTGGTACTGATGGCCCTGTCGAAGCTCAAAATGCCCGACCTGGCCCTGCAAATGGAGTCGATCCGCCGCGGCATGAAATGGGTGCTGGCCATGCAAGGGACAGACGGCGGATGGGGCGCCTACGATAAAGACAACAACCGTATCGTCTTCAACTATATTCCCTTTGCGGACCACAAGGCGCTGCTCGATCCCAGCACGTCCGATTTAACCGGACGGTGCCTCGAAATGCTCGGCGCGCTCGGCTATGATCGGACGCATCCGGCCGTCAAGCCGGCGCTCACCTTTCTCAAACGGGAGCAGGAGCCCGACGGCAGCTGGTACGGCCGATGGGGCGTCAACTATATCTATGGCACCTGGTCCGTCCTGGCCGGTCTGCGGGCCATTGGGGAAGATCTCTCCGCTCCGTACATCCGCCGTGCGGTGGCATGGCTCGAGTCCAAGCAAAATCCGGACGGAGGATGGGGCGAGTCGTGCCTGTCCTATGCCGATGAGGCCTACAGCGGGAAGGGTGAGAGCACGCCGTCACAGACCGCATGGGCGCTCATGGCATTGATGTCCGCCGGGATGACGGATTCGTTCAGCGTCGCGCGTGGGATCCAATACCTGCTGCGTCATCAGATGAAGGACGGCTCGTGGGAGGAGGTGCGCCACACGGGCACTGGATTTCCGCGCGTGTTCTACCTTCGCTACCACTGGTACTGTCAGTACTTCCCGCTCTGGGCCTTGGCGATGTACCGCAACCTCCGCTCACGGGGCAAGATGCGCGCGGACGAAGTGCGCCAACAGGTGCAGGGAACTGGATCGTACCGGTTTGAGCATTGACCGGCGCGGTCCTCTCTCCGGTGATGCCCGCCGCCTGCGGTATGCCGCCTCCCATGCGCATCGCTCTCTTTGCCGCCACCGTGTGGGAAGTGTCCGCCGTCCGCGACGCCTTCCCGTCGATGAGGCGCCGGAGCGTCGATGGGCATCGGGTCTATGTCGGCTCCGTCGGCAGCCGAGAATACTGGTTGATACAGACCGGGGTCGGTGGCCGCAAGGCCGCCGAGTCGGCGGCGTGGTTATTGCAGCAACGCGTGTTCAACTTGGCCGTCTCGACCGGATTTGCCTGCGCCTTGATCCCGGCCGAGATCGGGATGCTGCTGGTCGCAAGCGAAGTCGTGTCGATGGGGCCGGAGGTATCCAGCCCGGTTCAGGTGCCGGGCGCCGAACGTGACGCCTTTCTGGCGTATGTCGGCGAACGCGAGCGCGGAGCCCGGTACGGGACATTTCTTTCGGTCGATCAGATTGTCGGGCAGGCGTCGGAGAAGCATCGTTATGCGGAAGCGACGGCGGCCGTCGGGCTGGACATGGAAAGCGGAGCGCTGGCTCGGGAAGCCCGGCACCACGGGGTGCCCTTCGTGATCGCTCGGACGGTGTCCGATTTGCTCGACGAGAACCTCCCGCTGGACTTCAACTTGTTTCTTGTGCCCTCGAGCTGGGCGAGGGGGCTGGTGGTGTTCTTGACCGACGTCCCGCGCAGCGTGCGCGGGTTGATCCGCCTGCGCCGGCAGAGTGCGCGCGCGGCGGCTCGCTTGACGGACTTTTTTCACACCTATATGCACGCCGCCGGCGCGCTCCTGCCCCTTCCCACCGCCACGAGGGAACCCGCATGACGCATCTGCTGACGATCATCGGCGGCCTGGTCTTGAAGTACGTCGCCGAAATGGGTCGCATGCTGATGTTCGTGCTGGCGTCCTTCGCCTGGCTCCTGCGGCCGCCGCTCCGGTTCATGCAAATCCTGAAACAAGTGCATTTCATCGGCTACAAGTCCACGTTCGTCGTGGTGCTCACAGCGGGGTTTACCGGGATGGTGTTGGGGCTCCAGGGCTATTACACGCTGCGCAAGTTTGGGTCCGAAGGGTTGCTGGGCTCTGCCGTGGCGCTCAGCATGATCCGGGAGCTCGGTCCCGTGCTGGCGGCGCTCATGGTCACGGCGCGGGCAGGGTCCGCCATGACGGCGGAAATCGGGATCATGCGTATTACGGAGCAGATCGACGCGTTGGATACGATGGCCATCAATCCGCTGCAGTATCTGATTGCTCCCAAGCTGGTGGCGGCCTTGGTCGGCGTGCCGCTGCTCGTGGCGATCTTCGACGTCGTCGGCATCTACGGCGGATACCTGGTCGGCGTGGAACTGCTCGGCGTGAGCGCCGGCTCGTACTGGACGTCGATCGAATCGGCGGTGGAGTGGAAGGACGTCTACGGCGGCATCCTGAAATCCATCAGTTTCGGGCTGATCGTGAGTTGGGTGTGTTGCTACAAGGGATTCTACACCCGCATGAGCGCCGAAGGCCTCGGGACCGCGACGACCGAAGCGGTGGTGCTCTCTTCCGTGCTCATCCTCGTCTGGGATTATTTCTTGACGTCGGTGCTGCTCTAGCGATGCTCAAGTTGGTCGGGGTCAAGAAGCGCTTGGGCGGTCAACCGGTGTTGCAGGGTATCGACCTGACGATCCCGGAAGGAAAACTGACGACCATCATCGGTCGGAGCGGAGAAGGCAAGAGCGTTCTCCTCAAGCATATGATCGGGCTGCTGCAACCTGACGAAGGACAAGTCTGGGTGGACGACGTGGAAATATCCCGGCTGCGCGGACACGCCCTGAACGAGGTGCGGAAGCGCTTCGCCATGCTGTTTCAGGGCGCAGCGCTGTTCGATTCGATGACCGTGTTCGAAAACGTCGCGTTTCCGCTGCGGGAGCGGCTGCGCATGAAGGGTGCGGCGGTCACGGAGCGTGTCGAGGAAAAACTGTCGCAGGTCGGCTTGGCCGGCATGGGGCACAAGTTTCCTTCCGAACTCAGTGGGGGCATGCGGAAACGGGCGGGACTGGCTCGGGCGTTGGTGATGCAGCCCGAAATCATTTTATTCGACGAGCCCACCACCGGGCTGGATCCGCTCATGGCCAAGTCCATCCACGATTTGATCACGACCACGCAACGCAGGTTCGGGTTTACGGCTGTCATGGTCAGCCACGAGATCCCGGAGATTTTCGGCATCTCGGACTATGTCGCCATGTTGAAGCACGGTACAATCGCCGCCATGGCGCCTCCTGCCGAGTTTCAACGCACGACCGATCCGGAGATCAAGGAATTCATTACCGTCGGGGGCACGTATGCGGCCCCTCCTGGAGGCGGGTGAAGGAGCAGCCATGCAGAATACGAAATTGGAGCTGATCGTCGGCGTCTTCGTGCTGGTCGGGCTTGTGTGCCTGGGATACCTGTCCATTAAGTTGGGTAAGCTGGAAGTGATCGGCGGGAATCTGTACGAGGTCGAGGCCCAATTCACGTCCGCGTCCGGCCTCAAGCCGGGGGCTCCGGTGGAAATCGCCGGTGTCGAAGTGGGTCGCGTCAAGTCGATCACCCTCAAAGACGACCGCGCCATGGTTCGATTGGGGCTCGACAACGGCACGAAGCTGTACACGGACACCATCGCGTCCATCAAGACGCGCGGCATCATCGGAGAAAAATACTTGGCCCTCTCACCGGGCGGGGGAGGGGATCCGTTGAAACCGGGAGATCTGATCCGGGACACGGAATCTGGATTGGACCTGGAGGAGTTGGTCAGCCAGTACGTGCATGGCAAGGTCAACTGACAGCGGATTCATGCGGCAGGAAAATACAACCAGGAGAGCATGAGGATGATCGTCACATCGACCAATGGCATGCAATGCCCACCGGGGAACGGCGCATTGCGATGGAAGCGACTCGTGACAGGACTGCTGTTATCCATGGCGCTCGCCGTGCCCGCGTATGCCGGCCCCCCGACCGACGCCATGAAGGCGACGATCGACGAAGTGTTGAGGATTCTGCGAGAAAAGGAACTGAAGCAGCCGGAGAAGGCCAACGAGCGGCGTCAGCTGTTGGAGAAGGTGGTGGGATCCCGGTTCGACTATCAGGAAATGTCACGCCGGGCGCTCGGGGCTCCCTGGAACCGGCTGTCCGATCAGGAGAAGCAGGAATTCGTCGGTTTGTTTCAGACCTTGCTGACCAACACCTACGCCGACAAGATCGAGACCTATTCCGGCGAGGGCGTGCAGTATCTCAACGAGCGCATGGAAAAGAATGAGTACGCCGAAGTGCGGACGAAAGTGCTGTCCGGGAAGACGGAAATTCCGCTGGACTACCGCCTCATCAACAAGTCCGATGATTGGCGCGTGTATGACGTGGTGGTGGACGGCGTCAGCCTTGTCAACAATTACCGCGGGCAGTTCACGAAGATTTTGCAGGCGTCATCCTATTCCGATTTGGTCGACCAGCTTCGTAAGAAGTCCGATAAACTCAAAGCTCCCTGAGAGCCTCTTGCCCCTGCGCCATGACCATCCTGCGCAGCCTTGTTGTACGCCTGCTGTGCCTGCTCGCGGGATCGGTGATTGCGTGGGAGGGTCCTGCCGGAGCGGACACCCAGGTCTTTCCGGTGCCGTCCGTGTCGACCACGCGCAACGACGGCAACGACGTCGGGCTGATTGTGCCGATCCTCGTGACCGACCCCGACGGCGAGTTGAAATACCTCATGGCGCCGATGCTGATTCAAAACTCCATCGTCGGCACGCGAGGGACGTTCAACCTGTTTCGCTACGATCCCGGCGGCCGACAAATGCAATTCATCGCGTCGCTGACCGAGCGAATCGAGCGCAAGCTGCTGTTCAACTACACCGACCCGGCCTTCAGCAGCGGCCGCTATTTCCTGAACTTCGGGGGCGGGTTTTTCAAGAACGCCACCGCCCGTTTCTGGGGGATCGGCCAAACCACCATGGAGGGCGACGAAACCAACTACACCGCCCGCGAATACCGCGCCAATTGGCGTTTTGGCCTGTATGCCAACGAAGTGACACAGATCGCCGTGTCACAGCGCTTCCGGGACGTGCGCCTGCAGCCCGGTGCCACGGATCTGCCGTTTACCGGCGACCGCTTCGCCTCGGTGCCGGGCGTCGTCGGAGAGACGATGATTCTCGGTACCCGGGCGAGTTTTCATTACGACACGCGCAACAATTTGATCACGCCGACCGACGGGATGTCGATCAACGCCTATGCGGAAGTGAATAACAATATTCGCAATAGCACGTATCCGGTCTACAGCCGGTACGAGCTGGAGATCAAAAAGATGTTTCCCAGCGAATCGAAACGGGCGATTCTCGTCGTCCGGGCGGATCTCCAGGCCACGCTGGGCGATCAGGTCCCGTTCTTCGAGCAAAGCTCCCTCGGAGGGCAGAACAACCTCCGCGGGTACGGCGCGGACCGGTACATTGACAAGCATCTGATCGCCGCCAGCATCGAAGAGCGCATCCACTTGATCCGGACGCGGATCGCGGGGGTGACGGCGGATTTCGAAGTGGCTCCTTTTCTGGACACCGGTCAGGTGTTCAGCGACTACAGAGACGTCACCTTCAAGGACTATCGCATGACGCCAGGGATCGGATTCCGCGGTATTGTGCGGCCGAACGTCGTCGGTCGGATCGACTATGGGTTCAGTCGGGAGGGCGGTGCAGTGTTTGCTGGATTGGATTTCCCCTATTAGCGTTCCGCTGGGGGATCCGTCAGGCCCCGGGAGGCAGGGGATTCTCCTAACCGCTTGACACGATGGGGGTTCTATGTGAGACTCGAGCACTGCTCAACGGACCTATCCCTTTCGTCGTTCCAGACGACAGTGCCTTGAGAAGCCGGCATAACAAGGAGAGTCTACGATGTCGATCTTGAAGAATATCCACACCCCTGCGGACCTGAAGCGATTGTCTCCCCAGCAATTTCCCGCGCTGTGCCAGGAGATTCGGGAGCAGATCCTCGGAGCGGTCTCCAGTGTCGGAGGCCATTTGGCGTCCAATCTGGGGGTGGTGGAACTGACGGTGGCCTTGCACTACCTGCTGGATACCCCGACCGATAAGATCGTCTGGGACACGAGCAATCAAGCCTATACCCATAAACTGTTGACCGGTCGACGGGAGCGGTTCCACACGCTGCGCCAATACGGGGGACTGAGCGGCTTTTGTAAACGGGAAGAGAGCATCTACGATACGTTCAATGCCGGGCATGCCGGCACGGGGGTGTCGGCCGCTTTCGGCATGGTGGAAGCCCGGGAGCAGCTGGGGCAGCGGCACAAGGTCGTCTGCGTCGTGGGCGATGGGGCGATGACGGCCGGGATGACCCTCGAAGGTCTGCATCATGCCGGCGGTCTGGGCAAGGACTTCCTGGTGATCCTGAACGACAACCAGATGTCCATTTCAAAGAATGTCGGCGCCATTTCCGCCTACCTGAACCGGACCATCACCGGCGAGTTCTACGGCAAGGTGCGCGAGGAAACCGGACAATTGCTTGCCAAGATTCCCCACATCGGGCCCGACATGCAGAAGTTGGCTCGCCGGGCGGAGGAGTTGGCCAAAGGCGCCATCCTCCCCGGCCTGCTTTTCGAAGAATTGGGGTTCCAGTACAGCGGCCCCATCGACGGGCACAATTTCGATCATTTGCTGCCGACCCTCGAGAACGTGCTGCGAATGAAGGGACCGGTGCTCCTCCATGTCATCACGAAGAAGGGCCTGGGCTACGAACCGGCCATGAAGAACCCCGTGTGGTTCCATGCCTGCCCGCCCTTCATCCGCGAAACCGGCGCGCCGGCCAAGAAGGCCGCACGGCCTTCGTACACGCAGTACGCCATGGATACCCTCGTGAAGCTGGCTCGGGAAGACCGACGGATCGTCGCCATCACCGCGGCCATGTGCGAAGGCACCGGCCTGACGGCGTTCGAAAAGGAATTCCCCGACCGGTTGTACGACGTCGGCATCGCGGAGCAGCACGCCGTCACGTTCGCGGCGGGGCTGGCCACGCAGGGGCTGAAGCCCGTCGTGGCGATGTACGCGACGTTCCTGCAGCGGGCCTATGACCAGGTGGTCCATGATGTGGCGACGCAAAATCTGCCCGTGGTGTTTTGCATTGACCGGGGCGGCTTGGTCGCGGAGGACGGCACGACGCATCACGGGGCCTTCGACTACGCCTTTCTGAGGCATGTTCCCAACATGACCGTCATGGCGCCCAAGGACGAAAATGAACTCCAGCATATGGTCAAGACGGCCGTCGAGCACGACGGGCCCATTTCGGTCCGATATCCGCGGGGCGTCAGCCTGGGGGTGACCATGGATCCGAAGCCTGTTGCGTTGCCCATCGGCAAAGGGGAGTTGCTCAAGGACGGGACGGACGTGGCGGTCGTCGCCATCGGCGTGTCGGTGTGGCCGACCATGCAGGCGGCCGAGCGGCTAAGTCAGGAAGGGATTTCGACGGCGGTCGTCAATGCCCGGTTCGCCAAGCCCCTTGACGCTGACTTAATCGTCAAAGTGGCCAAGCGCGTGCGCTACGTGGTGACGGTGGAGGAAGGCTGCAAGATGGGCGGGTTCGGGTCGGCGGTGCTGGAAGCACTGTCCGAGGCCCGAGTGACCGGCGTGACGACGAAGGTGCTCGGCCTTCCGGACTGGTACATCGAGCAAGGACCGCAGGATTTGCTGCGGGAGCGCTACGGATTGACGTCCGAGGGCATCTATCAGAGCATCAAAGAACTGGTTGGAAGCGCGCCGGCGGGGACCGAACGAGATTTCGCCGACGCCGCGCTGCTGCCTCACCACCCCTACGGGGACGAGCAGGGGAGCTGACGGGTTCACGTGCACATTACGAGGCGCAAGACCAGGCAGATCAGCGTCGGCACGGTGAAGATCGGCGGCGATGCGCCGATCGCCGTCCAATCGATGTGCTCCACGGACACGCGCGACGTCAAGGCGACGATCGAGCAGATCAGGCAGCTCGAAGCCGTGGGCTGCGAACTGATCCGCGTTGCGGTGCCGGACGACGAAGCGGCCGCGGCGTTGCCTGCGATCAAGGCGGCGATGACCGTGCCGTTGATCGCCGACATTCATTTCGACCATCGACTGGCGCTCAAGGCCGCCCAAGTCGTCGATTGCGTCCGGATCAACCCCGGGAACATCGGCGCGTGGTGGAAGGTCGAAGAGGTGTTGAAAGCGGTCAATGACCGTGGCATCCCCCTTCGTGTCGGAGTCAACGGCGGATCATTGGAGCGGCCTCTGCTCGAGAAATATGGCTGGCCGTCACCGGAAGCCCTGGCCGAATCCGCCCTCAATGCCGTCCGGGCGCTGGAAGACGTCGGGTTCACCAATCTGAAAGTCTCCCTCAAGGCCTCCGACGTGCACCATGCGATCGACGCCTATTGGCTGTTTTCCCGGCAATCCGACTATCCGCTGCACATCGGCATCACCGAAGCGGGCACGGCGATGACGGGGGCGGTCAAGTCGTCCATTGGACTCGGGTGGCTGCTGTCGCAGGGCATCGGCGACACCTTGCGGGTCTCGCTGGCCGCCGACCCGGTGGAGGAAGTGAAGGTCGGGTTCGAGATTTTGAAGTCGCTCGAGCTGCGCCATCGGGGAATCAACGTCATTGCCTGCCCGACCTGCGGGCGCGTGGAGATTGACGTGGTGCGGATGGCCAACGAGCTTGAAAAGAAACTGGGCCATGTCAAAACGCCGCTCAACGTCTCGGTGCTCGGATGCGTGGTCAATGGAATCGGTGAAGGCAAAGAGGCCGATATCGGCATTGCGGGCGGCGAAGGCAAAGGGATCCTCTTCAAAAAGGGCAAGCTGGTTCGGAAGGTGCCGATGGACCAGTTGATGGAGACGTTGATCCAGGAAGTCGAACAGCTCGCGAAGGAAAAGGAAGCCGAAGGGACGAGCGCTTCGGCGACCGACGACTCGCAGGCAGGCTGGGAACCGCTCACCGTCGAGAGCGGCCAGCCCACCACGCTCGGGCGCCACATTCCCGTCTTGCCGAACCGCTAGGCGTTTCCCTCTTGCCCCCGGGGTATCGGTTCTTTCTATTGAGAACCCTTAAGCAAGGCCGCTATAATCCATGATCTCGCGGCGCCGTACCCAAGTGGTAAGGGAGCAGTCTGCAAAACTGCGATGCGGCGGTTCGAACCCGCCCGGCGCCTCCACTCCTCCTCGCCTGCCGAACCCTCCTGCCATCCGCCGAACAGTGCAACGGCACGGGCGTGACCTAGGTGGTCCGTCCTGCGGTAAAATTGACCGCGGTTCAACGCGGTGTTAGAATCCGTCAAATTTTTACCAGCTTCAGGTTCGGCTGCCGAGCAGCCGCTCGATATAGTTCTCAGCCCACAGATTAGCCAGGAAGGAGACCGGGATGGCCGTACCGCTTTCCCAGATGTATACAGTGACGAAGTATGTGCTCACGCAGAAACTCAAGGGCGTACAGCGCTACCCCCTCGTGCTGATGCTCGAGCCCCTCTTCCGGTGCAACCTAGCCTGCGCGGGGTGCGGCAAGATCCAATACCCTGATCACGTCTTGGATCGCCGCTTGACGCCGGAACAATGCTGGGCCGCAGCCGAGGAATGCGGCGCCCCGATCGTCAGCATTCCAGGAGGCGAACCGCTGATTCATCCCGACATGGCGACCATCGTCAAAGGCTTGGTGGCCCGCAAGCGGTACGTTTACCTCTGCACCAACGCCATCCTGCTCGAGCGCAAGCTGGATGAGTACGAACCCTCGAAATATCTGACCTTCAGCGTGCACATGGACGGATTGCGCGACGAGCATGATCTGGCCGTGTGCCGGGACGGCGTCTACGACATCGCGGTCCGGGCCATCAAGGTGGCGCTCAAGCGCGGGCACCGCGTCACGACGAACACGACGTTGTTCGACGACGCGAACCCAGAGCGGGTCCGGGCCTTTTTCGACGAAATGATGGCGTTGGGCGTCGAAGGCATGATGATTTCTCCGGGATACAGCTATCAAAAGGCGCCTGATCAACAGCATTTTTTGAAGCGCGAGCGGACTCGGGAGCTCTTCTCCAGAATCTTGAGCCGGCCCAAGCGATCCTGGCAGTTCAATCAGTCTCCTCTGTTCCTTGATTTTCTGATGGGGCGACGGGACTATCAGTGCACGCCGTGGGGCAATCCCACCTACAACGTCTTCGGCTGGCAGAAGCCGTGCTATCTGCTGCAGGAAGGGTACGCCAAGACCTTCAAGGAATTGATGGACACCACACCGTGGGACCGCTACGGAAGCAGCAAGAACGAGAAGTGCGCGGATTGCATGGTGCACTGCGGCTACGAGGCGTCCGCGGTGGAAGATACCTTCGGCACCCTGTCCGGCTTCAGCCGGACCGTGAAGCTGACCCTCCTTCCCACTTCCCGGTAGCCGGAGGGCGCTGCCAATGACCGATACCAAGAACCACACCGGCACTGTCCAGCCCTCCCTTCAGGGGCGTCGGTTCACCGCTCGCTCGCGCCAGGAGCTGATTGAGGCGGTGGACTTGGCCTTCGATTACCGGGGCGACGTGACGGTGGAACTGCGAACCGGCGAGGTGCTGTCCGGGTATTTGTTCAATCGGGACGTGCACGGCGCCTGGCTCGAAATCTTTCCCGCCAATCAAGATGAAATACGACGCCTCTCCTATGATGAGGTCGTGGCCATCGCCTTTACCGGTGAGGATACGGCATCAGGGAAGTCATGGGAGCAATGGGTCGCCAAGAAGGAATCGGAACGTCGACAAGAAGCGGCCCGCATCGCTGCCGAGGCTCGGGCGCGGGGCCACCTCTGACCCGCGCACACCCGATCCAAGGCCCCACACCTTGGTCCCACCGGTCTTTTCCCTTTTCCCGGACACCGCTGTTTCCGCCGTCCGCTGATTGACAAAGCATAGGGGCTGTGTTAATTAGGTCGGCCTTAAAATCGGGCGGCCACAGGCGTGAACGGGGCTTGTGCGGCGGCAATGCACTTATTGGCTTGGCTGAGTGAGATGGGAATTCATAAGGATGTTCGGTCTTCGGGGGGCCGCTGCGGCGGCGTCCATCGGAGCCTTCGTCGCACTCTTCATTCCCGCCCCGTTGTTCGCCACGCACGAGGCTGATCACCGATTCACGGTCGAGGGCTTTGTCTGCGGCCCGGATGGTCGAGGCAGGCCTAACGTCGAAGTGCTTGTGAAGGATACGCGCATCTCCTACGGTCAGACCGTCAAGACCGATGGAGATGGTTATTACAAGGCGACCTTTCATTTGCATAACGACAACCTGGGTGATCCGCTGTACGTCGAGGCAGAGGGGGCGCAGCAGCAGCATAAAGTCCAATTCGATCCGAAAGACCTGGAGAGCGAGCGGAAGATTCAGGTCAATTTCGGGAGCGGCTGTGTCCATGATCCCAGCGCGCCTCCGATGTGGGCCTGGTCGATGCTTGGAGCCGTGGCTGTTGGCGTTGGAGGATTCGTCGGAGCGAAGGTGCTGCGAGCCCGGAGGAAACACGCTGCGAAACGGGAGAAGGGGCACGGAAAGAAAAGGAAGTAAACACAGCGGTCCGTGGGGCAAAGCGGAGCAAGCACCTCGCCGGATCCGTGGGTCGATCGAGAAGGCGTGGGAGCACAGTCTGTGGCCTCATGGGACGAATCAATCTCGGCGCTTTTGCATAGAGGGGCGGCCCTCTGGCAAAAGCGTCTTTTTTCTGCCTGCGGCCTGACAGTCGAATCAGGAGCAGCAGAGTAGTCGGCGCGGCTTACGATCAAGAAAGGACGGAGACTTTTTATGAAGCGGATGAACGTGCAAGGGCTGGTGTCGGCGTTGGGAATGCTCGGTATGGGATGCGTTCTGGCGGCCTGCGGCGGCGAGGGTGGAGGAGAAGGGCCGGTGGTGCCCCCGCCCCCGGCTCCTGCGGAATACGCCGACAAGCATATGCCGGCCGGCTGGTGGACGGACGCCGGGAAGATGGAAGAAGGCCGAAAGTTGTTCATCGGCGAAACGAACCCCGACGTCAACTGCGCCAGCTGCCACGGCAAGGATGGCAAGCCGGTGAAGGCCGGCGCGCGCGACTTCCGGGTGTCCGAGCGGATGAAGCTCTATAGCGATTCGGTGTGGTTCTGGCGCATATCGGAAGGCGTGCCCAACACCAAGATGAAGGCATGGAAGACCAAGCTGTCCGAGGAGGACCGCTGGAAGCTGGTGCTGTTCGAGCGCAGTTTTGGGCTGGCCGGCAAAGGATACGACCCGGCCAAGAAGGAATGGGTCGATGCCGCCAGTGTCGCGGCCGCTCCTGCGGCGACTCCGGCTGCGGCGCCCACCGCTTCGGCCGAAGCTGGCAAGTAAGCGGGTTCACATCACTGTGAGGAGGGGCGGCGAAACATCATGAAAACCTGGCAGCGCAGTCTCTTGACTCTCTGTGCGCTTCTCGCGGTCTGCGGAGGGGTCGCCTACGCGCAGGCGCCCGGTGCTCCTCCTGTCGAGTTCCCCTACACGGGAAACCGGACCGCGGTGTGGATCGTCGCCCAGCTGCACATTCTGTTCGCGGGATTCATCCTCGGCGCGCCGATTTTCGTCGTCATCTCGGAGTGGCTGGGATACCGCAAGCAGGATCCGCGGTACGACCGTCTGGCGAAGGAAGTCACCAAAGTGACCGTCATTCTTTACAGCATGACGGCGCTGACGGGGGGCCTCTTCATTTTCGTCCTGCTCGCCACCTATCCGCAGTTTACCACCTGGCTCATCAATCACTTTTTCCTGGTGTTCGCGGTCGTGTACCCGCTGCTGTTCATCGGCGAAACGATCGTGCTGTACATGTATTTCTATACGTGGGATGCGTGGAAAGGCGCAAAGAAGGCCCGCCACATCGCGCTCGGCGTGCTACTCAACCTTATCGGCACCATCACGCTGTTCGTGATCGACGGCCCGACCTCCTTCATGAACACCCCAGTGAAGGCCGAAGGCATCTCTCCTGCAGAATTTCTTGCCACTGCCACGCTCTGGGACAAGATCTTCAACTATAGCTGGATGCCGCTCAACCTCCATCGGCTGGTGGGCAACGTCACCTTCGGCGGGTTCGTGGCCGGGCTGATCGCCGCCTACATGTACATGGGCTCGAGCAAGGAGGAAGAGCGGTCGTACTACGACTGGATGGGTTTCGTCGGCAACATGATCGGAGTCGGGGCGCTGCTGTTCCTACCGTTCATGGGCTACCTGCTCGCCTACGAGCTCTGTGACTACGATGCCTCCATCTGCCCTTACATGATGGCGGACCAGCTGTCGATGTTCTTCGAAATGCAGGGGGCGATGATCGGCCTGATCTTCCTCGCCAGCAACTACTACATCTGGCTGAGCATGAAACGGATCGAGGGGGTCGAGAAGGTCCGAATGACGATTCTCGCCCCGATCGTCATGGTGCTGCTGCCGATCGTCATGACGAAGGTCCTGACCGACTACCCGGCGCCTGATCCCACCTCGCTGGTCTTCCTGCTCCCAATGCTGTTGGCGCCAGTGCTCCTGGGCCGCTTTATCCCGGTCACTGTTTCCTCCAGCACGGTCATCAAGATCGGCTTTCTCATGGTGGTCGTGGGTAACGCGATTTGGATGACGCCTCACGGCTTCGTCCCGACGGGCGCCAAGCTGGTGGCGGAGTTGGAGCTTCCGTCGGACTGGAACTGGCTTGCGCTGATGCCGGCCAAAAATTCAGCCGCCTTCACGCTGGTCTTCGTGACGGTGGTGAACTATGTCATTTACAACCGGGCCGTCACGCAAGGGACCATCGTGTGGGGCAAGATCGATTTCGCCTCTCAATTCGTGCTGATCTTCCTGGCGTTCAGCGCCATTTGGACCATGGGCCTCATGGGAGCGGTCCGGTCGCTGCTGCGGAAGTACTTCCATACGTACAATTTGCTCCCGGACTTCACGGCCGAATCGTTCACGCCGACTCTGGCCTATTCCGCCTGGTGGATTACAGCGATTACCGTCATTTTCTACGCGGTGGTCAGCTTCGCCATTTTGGTCACGCTGCGCGCCGCGTATCCGAAGGACCATGCGCCGGAGGGCAGCCCGGTTCCCGCCGGAGCCAAGTAGGAACGAACCAGCGCACGCCTGGGGCGTGGACGAGAACAGAGGGAGTGTCATGGGCAAAGCAATGCTAAAGATCGTGGTGGGGTTGGCCGTCGGGGCCGGTCTGTGGGTCCTCACGATGGCGCTTGAGTTTCCGCCCGTGTTCCGGTGGCTCTTCTTCGCATACGCCATCCTGGGCACCGCCGTGTTCCTCATGCTCGATGCACCAAGCATGAAGCCGCTCAGCGGCGTCAAGGCGCTCACCGCCTTGTTGGCCTTTTACGTCGTCCTCTGTACGGTGTACATCGCCGGGGCGTCGCTCTGGCCGCAGTACGATCCCGAGGACGAGAAGGAAAAAATCGAAAAGATTCTGGCGCCCAAACGGAAGGCCACCGAACAGGGAAAAGCCGAAGAGCTGCTCGCCCGTGCCAAGGCCCTCGACGAACAAGCCAAGGCTCTGGCCGAGCGCATCAAGGCCCTGGGCGGTGATCAGGCTCCCGCAGCCCAAGCGGCAGGAGGCGCAGGTGCCCCTCCCGCCACGACGGCGGCCGGGGGCGACATTCTCAAAATCGGCGAGGATCAGTGGCAGCTTCAGGAGTGCTACAACTGTCACAAGCTGCGGGGTGAAGGTGGCAAAAAGCGGGGTCCGGAGCTCGACAACATCGGCAATCTCCTCTCTCCGGAGGAAATCGCCCGGAAGATCCTCGACCCGAAATCGTACAAGGCCGAGGGGTTCGATACGGAGTATGAGAAGGGCAAAATGCCCGACAAGTACAAGGATCTGATGGAGCCGAAGGACGTCGAAGCGTTGGCCGTCTGGCTCGCCACCTTCAAAAACACGTCGGTGAATACGCCCAAGCCCATCAAGATGAAATAGATGATGACGCAGCCCAAGTTGAAATCCAAGGTCCGCTGCAAGGACCGCGAAATCGGCGAAGTATCCAAGGTCATCGTCGACCCGTTGTCGCACGAGATCAGCCATATCGTCGTCTCGATGAACGGCAGCGGAGAGCGCCAGGTTCCGATGGGCCAGGTGGAGTCCGTGACGGACGATCTCGTGGCCTTGCGCACCCTCTCGGCCGAGCTGCTGGCCCTTCCTCCGTTCAAGCGCGACGACTACGTCACGACCCATGAGGTCGAAATCGCGCACCTGGAGGAAAAGGTTCACGTAGCTCCGGGCGAAGTGCTCGTGCCGCTGCCCGAGCTGGAGAAGTCCGTGAAGCGGCGGACCTTCTTCATGAATCTCACCCATGTGATCGGCTTCCTCATCGGCCTTCCCATTGCCTTCCCGGTTCTGCGGTACCTCATGAAGCCGATGTACGCGCCGTTCGACAACAGCTGGCTGAAGATCGGCAACGTCAGCAAGATCAAGCAGGAAGATGTCGGCGTCCAGTTCAAGTACAAGCGCACAGTCAAGGAAGCCTACATGCCGGAGGCCGAGATCGAGAAGAACGTCTGGATCCTCAAGGCCACGCCGGCCGTGCTGGACAAGGTGTACCAGGGAAAGGACATGGAGTTTCGCGACGCCGCCGGCAAGACCGTGTGGACCAACAAGAAGGACATGCCGTACGTGGCGTTCAGCGGAAAGTGCCCGCATCTGGGCTGCGGCTACAAGTGGCGTCAGCATAAGCTGCTGGGCCAGGTATTCCTGTGCCCCTGCCATCTGAGCATCTACGACGCCGCCGGGAAGGTGCTGGACGGGCCTGCGCCGCGCCCCCTCGACGCCCTGCCTATTAAGGTATCGGCGGGCGGCGACGTGGAAATCATCGATATGGAATTCAAGGCCGGTACAAAAACCCAAATCCGGATCATCTGATCACCATGCAACCAGCGCCCACGACCAGTCCCGAACCGACCGTCCTCGAAAAAGTCATTGCATTCGTCGACGAGCGCGTCGGCCTTAAAACGATCCAAGCCAAGATGCTGAACGAGCCGGTGCCTGGCGGCTCGCGCTGGGCCTATATCTTCGGCTCGGTCCTGCTGTTCATCTTCATCATGCAGGCGGTGACGGGCATCCTGCTGATGTTCTACTACGTGCCCACGGCCGATCACGCGTATGCCAGCACGCAATACATCATCCACGACGTCGATTACGGCTGGTTCCTGCTGAGCTATCACTTCTGGGGATCGTCCGCGATGGTGGTCTGCGTGTTCGCCCACATGTCGCAGGTGTTTTTGTGGGGGGCGTACAAGAAGCCCCGGGAAATGATCTGGCTCGTCGGGCTCGCCTTGTTCGGCATCGTCATGGGTTTCGGCTTCACCGGCTATCTGCTCCCCTGGGATCAGCGGGCCTATTGGGCCACCACGGTCGGTGTGGAGATCATGGACAAGACCCCGCTTCTCGGGGATTTCATGGCGCGGTTCCTCAAGGGCGGTCCCACGCCCGGGCAAATGACGCTGAGCCGGTTTTTCGTCATCCACGTCATGATTTTGCCGGCGGCCCTCATGGGGTTGGCCGGGCTACACCTGTTCCTGTTCCGTACGGCCGGACCGGCCGGTCCCTTTCGTGGGACTCCGGAGGAACTCAAGGCCAAGACGGACTATTTCTTCCCCCGTCAAGTCTGGAAGGACATCGTCGGCATGGTCACCGTCTTTCTGGGCATCTGCACCCTTGCCTTTTGGGAGCCGGTGGTGCTGCTGGAGGAAGCGACGCCCGATCCTGGCGATTACCATCCCGAGCCGGAATGGTACTTTCTCTTCCTCTTCCAGTTGCTGCGGCTGAAGATTTTCTCCGGTGAGTTCGGGCAGTTTCTTGGGGCGATCGCGCTGCCCGGGGCTTTCATGGCCCTCCTCGCGGCGCTGCCCTTCATCGACCGCGACCCTGAACGCAATATTTTCAAGCGCCCGGTCGCCCTCATAGGCTGGATCGTGGTCATGACGACGATTCTCATCTTTACCGTGTCCGCCATTATCAACCGGGAATTCTTGGATTGACGCGCCTGAGGCGCCGGCAGGAACACTGACTATCATGACGGATCGCGCACCTCTCTCGCCCCTGAAACTCGGCCTGAACGTCCTGTGGTCCGCCTTTTGGACCGGATTCCCGATCAAGCTCGCATTTGCCCTCCTCTTTATGGCGCTGGGCATGATCCACTTCGAGGCTCGGCTGGGCCTCGGGTTTGTGATGGTCCTGGCCAGTCCCATCACCGTCTTTGCCATGCCGATTCTGATGATGCTCGGCTCGCATTTCGGCGAAGGCGCGGGGCTGGGGTTGCTGTTCCTGCTGTGCATCCCCATCGACATCTGGGCCATGGGGGTCGTCGCGAAAACGTTGTTCCTCGAACGGCTGCACCTGGAGCCTCCGGACGGGATCGGCTTTTCCCTGTGGTGGAAGAGCGCCGTGACCGGCGCCCTCTACTTGCCCGTCCTGTGGATGATCGTAAGCACCGTCACGGAAACCGCCATTGCCATCAGCCATTCGATCTTCGAGTTGGAGATTTTTCACGGCCTACCCGTTGCCGAAAAAATCAGCATAGAACTGACCTTGTGGGGCGGCGTCTCCGCCACCGTGCTTATCATCCTGCTGGTGGTCGGCGTGTCACTGATCGGGCGTCTCGTGCGAAGCGCCGCTCAGAACGCCGCCCCGGCTTCCGATAATTATCAACGTCTCGTGACGCGCTGGGATCTCATGCGCGTCCCGGCGGACCAGGGGCTGATGCTGACCGCGATGACGGGCGCCGGCGTGGTGCTCTCGGTGTTGTTCTGGGCCGCCTTGCCTGCCAGTACGCCGCATCCGCACGAGTGCTGCAAGCCCCTGGAAGTGAAGCGGCAGCCGCCGTTCAAACCGATCGATGCGTTGAACCGGGGAGAACGGACCCTCGCGCAGCTGGCGGCGCAAGTGGAGGCCATCGAAAAGCAACGGGCCGAAGAGGAAGCCGCCAAGGACAAGCACAAATCGGGAAAAGGGAAATCCGCCGAACCGAAGCCTTGACGCGCGCCGATTCGTCCGGCCGCGGGTGACGCGCACTGTCTTGGAGAATCGGCAGGCGACTGAAACAGATGGCCATGACACCCGCAGGAGACGACAGCGGGCGGCCCGGCATCCTGATGAAGGGGTGAGATTCATGATGCACCAGACCAATCAAGGACGTATTCGCGGAGCCGCGGCGACGCCGCTCGCTGTTCTCGCGTTGACCGCCGCCGCTCTGCTGGCCCTGCCCTCGCTGGGCCTCGCCGCCGACGCCGGTTCCGGCACCGCGACTGCCTACCGGGACATTCCCGGGATCGGCAGCCGCAACCTGGTGTGGATCATCGCGCAGTTGCATCTCCTGCTCGCCGGGTTTGTTCTGGGCGTGCCGATCTTTGCGTGGCTGTGCGAAGTCGTGGGGTGGAAAACAGGCGAAAAGCGCTACGACAAGCTCGCGAAGGAATTCACCAAGCTGCTGAGCTCCTCATACGCGACGACGGCCTTATTCGGCGGCATCCTCCTCTTCCTCCTGATCGGCTTTTATCCCAAGCTGATGGCCTATCTGACGGACATCTTCTTTCCGTCTTTCCTCGTGTATTGTCTGCTCTTCCTGCTCGAGACCGCCACGCTGTACCTCTATTGGTACGGATGGGACGCCATGCAGGACGGCGGCAAAAAGACCTTCCACATTTTCCTGGGCTTTCTCCTCAACGTGTTTGCCTTCTTTATCATGATCGTCCCGAACAGTTGGGCGACGTTCCAAGCGAGTCCCGTCGTCATCGCGGAGGGGACCGATCTGCAGCGGGCCTGGGCGGCGACATGGAATCCCACGTGGTGGCCGGTCAATATTCACCGGTTGATCGCCAACGTGGTGCTCGGCGGGTACATCTGCGGCGCCTATGCCGGCATTCGGTACCTGTCCGCCAGGGCGGCGGAAGAGCGCGAGCACTACGATTGGATGGGGTACGTCGGCAATTTCATCGGGGTGTTCGGGTTGTTGCCGCTGCCGTTCGCCGGCTATTGGCTGATGCGTGAGATCTACCAGTACAACCAGCAGATGGGGATCACGCTGATGGGCGGCTTCCTGTCCTGGCTGTTCATTCTGCAAGCCATGCTGATCGGGGTGCTGTTCCTCGGCTCGAACTACTATTTCTGGCTGGGCATCACGCACCGCATTCCCGGCAGTGAGATCAAGTACCGACGGCCCATCCTCGCCATGCTGGTCATTCTGCTCCTTTGTTTAGGGGTCTGGATGACGCCGCACTCACTGGTGGCGAGCTTGGAAGAAGCCCGGAAGATGGGCGGCACGCACCATCCGCTGCTCGGCGTCTTTGGCGTCATGTCGGCCAAGATGACGGTGTCCAACCTCATGATTTTGGTCACGTTCATGAGCTTCATTATGTACTGGCGCGCGGGCAAGGAAGAGACCGCAACCTGGGCGCGCCTGGCGAAAGCCGTGATGGGCGGCGTGCTGGTGATCGCCGGGATCGTAGTCGTGGTTCTGGGCGTCTGGGGGTACTTCGTTCCAGCCATCATCCGGATCAATTACTTCTCCACCTCGCAAGTCGGCATCGTGCTGTTCGTCATGCTGACCATCACGCCGTTGACGGCCCTGTTGCTGAAGAGTGCCCGGACGACGACAGAAATGGTGTGGGGCCGGATGCCGCCGCGTGCGGGCTATGCCCTCGTGCTGAACGCCATCATGGTCATTTTGCTCATGACGCTGATGGGCTATGCCCGGTCCTCGTCCCGCGTGCACTGGCATATCTACGGCGTGATGCGCGATTCGTCCCAGTACGCGTTTTCTCCCGCGCTCGGCTACGCGGCCGCCTTTATGGCGCTGAACACCTTCTTCTTCTGTTTGCTCGTGGCGTTCATCTTCTGGGTGGCCACGATGGGCGACAAGGGGAAGGCCGGCCATGGGGCTCCGGTCAAGGGAGACCTCGGAACGGCGGCGTTGCCGGCCATGGCGGGCGGCGCACCTGAGCAGGGCGCAAAGTAAAGGATCGAATGTTGAGCTTGTAGTGTTGAGTTGGCGGCACACCAACACTAAACACCAATCACTACACACCGGGGTCTTATGAGTGAAGTCGTCAAGCTGCAGTTGATCGGCCTTTCGGTCGTCGGCACCGGAGTCATTATCCTGCTCTTCATTAGGGCGCAATTCGTTCGTGTCATCGGGTTCGTCGCCATCGTGCTCGGTCTATTTTCCTTGGTGGCGCTCGCGGTGCCGCAGATGGCGTCGCTTCCCCCGGCAGAGGAGAGCATCGACATCGCCAGCATCAAGACGCCGGCCGACATGGCGGCCATCGGTCAGAAGATCTTCTTCAGCAAGGGACAATGCGCCCTCTGCCACTCCATCGGGCCGAGTGAGTCCGCACGGTGTCCGGATCTGAAAGGTATCGGCGCCAAACTCCGGCGGGAATTCATCTTCGAGAGCCTGACGCAGCCTCAGGCCTACATTTACCTGGACTATCGGCATGAGGGCCCGCCCAAGGAGTATCCGGCCCGCATGCCCTACATCAACAAGAACCCGATCGGTCTCTCCAAGAACGAAATCTTGTCCGTGATCGCCTTCTTGCAGCAGATGAGCGGAGAGCCGATTTCAGTCAGCCCGTCTGAGCTGGAGATGCCATCGCAACCGCCGGCGCCGCCGGTGAAGGCCGCGGACGCGGAGTCTGGCCCCGTCGCTGTGGCGCACGCGCGCTGAGGAGGAACTATGGGTGGGCCGTTAGTCAAACCGGTTATCTTGATGGTCGTTATCTATTTGATTCTGAAATTCATCGTGCCCAATATCCCCGGGTCTGCACCGCTCCCATCCAGCCTCATTTTCCTGTACCTCATGCTGACGGCCACGGGGATCGTTATTTTTGCCACTCTCAGTGGAGAATCCAAAGATGCCTTTTGGGGACCGATCCAGCGATTTCTAACCGGCGAAGGCATCGGCGCCCTGCAAACCGCGCGGTATGCCGTTCTCCTGTTGTTCCCGATTCTGGTGGGGTGGCAGACCTTTGGCAGCACGGCGCCCAGCGATCAGCCGCCAGCTGAAAACCGAACGATCCACCCCGCTCCTCCGGGGGAATATACCGGCCTGGCCAATCCCGTCCCGAAGACGCCCGAAAATATCATGCAGGGCAAGGGATTCTATGCGGCGTTTTGCTCGCCCTGCCATGGCGGAAATTTCGACGGCAAAGGACCGGCGGCCCGCGGATTCAATCCGCCGCCGGCGAACTTCGCCGATCCCACGACGATTGCGATGTTGCAGGAGAGCTACCTCTTCTGGCGCATCAAGAAAGGCGGGGTCGGGTTGCCGATCGAAGGCATGCCATGGAAGTCCGCGATGCCGCGGTGGGAAGTTGAGCTGCCGGACGAGTGGATCTGGAAAATCATCATGGGTGAGTACGACGGAGCCCACCAGTCGCCGCGAACCTGGGAATAGGTCTGAGCGGCGCGGAAGGCAACGAGCCCTGCGCTTTGCGAGAAAGTGAAGAGGCAACTATGGCGTACTGCAGACAACGGTCTCTAAACACGGCGGTCGGTGCCGTGCTGGTCCTTGGGCTGGCCACCGTGATGCCCGCACAGGCGCAGGAAAGCGTATCGGTGAGGGCCAATCTGGTGACCGGAACCTTGCCGGCCGACGATCCCAATGCCGCCGCCTGGAGCAGCGTTCCGCCTGCCCAGTTCCCGCTCTCGCCGCAAGTGCACTGGCAGAATCGCATTCAAGAAGTCACGGTGAAGGACGTCAAGGTGCGCGCCCTCCACGACGGGACGCAGGTCGCGATCATGCTCGAATATGAAGACCCCACCGAGGATCCCGACGATGCGGCGGCGCTTGAATTCATGGTCGGGGACAAGAAGGCGCACTTTGCGCATGGGCAGCCGATGCTCCAGGTGGAAGGCGGCCCGGTGAATATTTGGTACTGGAAAAATAAAGAGAGCAAGGCGGTCGACATGAATGCCCAGGGCTTCGGTACCTTGAAAGTCCAGGAGCACCAGGACGTGAAAGCCAAGGGAGCGTACGCGAACGGGACGTGGAAGGTCGTATTCAGCCGTCCGCTCGCGACCGAGCATCCGGAGGCCGACACGCAGATCAAGCCCGGCGAGTTCATCAACATCGCGTTCGCCATCTGGGACGGAAAGAAGGATGCGAGCGGGGAGCTCCGGGAGAAGGGATCGCAAAAGGCGGTCTCCTCCTGGTGGTATTTCCGCGCCGAACCGCCTCCCGACTATTCGCCCTACCTCTATGCGGTGCTGGCCGTCGGGTTGGCCGCGGGCTTTCAGTTCGTGTTGATCCGCAAGCTGAAGAAAGGGCAGACAGCATGAAGGCGGCGAGGCTTCAGGTATGGGGTGCCGTCACCGGCCTGATCGGGCTCTGGGCCATGGCGGCGGGCGGATGCGCCAGCGAGCAGCAGAAGAAGGGCCAAGAGCTGTACACCCACTACTGCATGCATTGCCATGGCGAAAGCGGGCGGCAAAACGAGGGCTTCAATTGGTCTTCGATGCCTGATCCGAAGCCCAAAGATCTGTCCAACAAGTCCGAGATGGGCACCTTCAATGATGAGGAAATCTTCAATACCATCTCGCGCGACATGAAGGATACCAGCCCCGACGGGGACAAGATTGGCGACGACGAATTCGCCGTTCCCACCATGCCGACCTTTAAGTACACCCTGTCAGAAGAGGAGATCTGGGCCATCGTCGCGCATGTGCGCAGCCTGCATGGGATGAAGCTCCAGTTCAACGTCGAAGGCCGAAAGAAGGAGCTGGAAGAAGCGCACCAGGCGGCGCAACGAAAGTTCGAGGAAGCGAAGCAGGCCTACGAAGCCGCCGAAAAGAAAGCCAGCGATGAAGCCGATGCGAAAGGCGTCGAAGTGGATGAGTCCGTCTATGCCAAGGAGCAGGCGACGATGGTCGCGGCCAAGAAAGAGCTGGATGCGTCCCAAGCGGCACTCGTGAATTTCTCCACGCGTCCCGGCAAGGGCGTGACCGTGCCGAGACCCGAACTCACGTTGGCGGCCGACCAGGTGGCGAAGCAGGCGGAGTTGGGGAAGCGTCTCTACACCAACAAATATGGGTGCAACGGGTGCCATGCGATCGGGGGAGAAGGCGGCAAAGTCGGGCCGGCCTTGGACCGCGCGGGTTTCCGGCTCAACCCCACCTGGGTCTATCGCTGGATCAAGAATCCTCAAGCCATGAAACCGGAGACCCGCATGCCAGCCTTGGGGCTGAGCGACGCCGATGCGAAGGCCGTCACCATGTATCTGGGCACCCTGAACGCGGTGAAGACCGAGGAAGCGGCCGTCGACCAGCCGGCCAGCTGACAACTCTTCCTCTTTCTGTGCTGTCCGCCCGGCCGGCCCCCCTCGCTGGCCGGGCGTGACGTGGCCGACCTCACCAATACCCTGCAATCACCCCCAGCAAGATCGCGCACCCATACCAGACGTGGGATCGGAACATCGTAAAGGCCTGGGTGGCATCGACAGGCCGTCGCAGTCGTAGGCTTTGCCGGGCGAAAAGGACGGCAACGGCCGACAGCATCGCGTAAAAGGGCCACCCGATTTCCATTTGCCGTCCGGCTTCGGTCAGCAAGACCAGCATGGCGGTGAGCGCGGCCAAGACGGCCAGCCACGTCCAGGACCCGAAGAGCAGGGCCGAAGATTTCACGCCGATCCGGCGATCATCTTCCCGATCCTGGAGCGCGTAGATCGTATCGTATGCCACCGCCCACAGGACGGTCGCGCCGAACAGGAGCCAGGCCGGTGTCTCCAGCCTGCCCCGGACCGCAGTCCACGCCATCACCGTGCCCCATCCAAACGCCAGACCGAGCATGGCTTGTGGAATATCGAGCCACCGTTTCGAAAACGGATAGAGCCAGGCAAGAACGACCGCAACGGGAGCCAACATCCACACGGAGCGGTCAAGCAACAGCACCAGACCCGCAGCCGCAACGAGCAGGACGGCCAGCAGAGCGGCTGCCAGCCTGGCTGATACGGCTCCGGATGCCAACGGGCGTGATTTGGTTCGTGAGACTTGACGATCGAAGGATCGGTCGGCAAGGTCGTTCACGATCACCCCGGCGCTCCGCATGAGGAAGGACCCGACCAGGAAAATGGCGATGAGCGACGGCGCCGGAGTGCCCTGTGCCGCGAGGCTCAATGCCCAGAGCGAGGGCAGCAAGAGCAGCGCGGTGCCGGTTTGGCTCCGAAGCCGAATGAGGTCGGCGAGCGCGGTCCAGGGGATGCCTCCCTCCCGGCCTCTCGCCGATGGAGAAATCGCCATTGGCGTGTGACCATAGCGAAGGGGGTCTCTGCTGTCAAATTCGCGCGTTGTGCTGCCTTTCGGTATTCGGTATAACCTGAACGTGCAAGCAGTTGCTTCAGCCTGCGTTCGTAATGCGACTCCGCGCGTTCTCCTGTGTGCGGCGGGCGTTTTGGCTGTCGTGCTTGGTGGGTGCGCGGTATGGAAGCGTGGCGACCCTCTGGCTCGCGAGACCCCTCTGCCTCTGGCACCGGTGCTTCGCCTGGCGCCGTCCGTCACGAATGGCACGGTGCCTTACCAAAATGCCTGTGGACAACCGGCGGACTTTCCCGTGGCCGGCCCCCTGTCTGAGGCCCTTCCCAAGAAACTGGGGCGGGTTCTGACCGGCCTGTCTTTAGAAACCGGACCGTCCGCCCCCGTCCCGCCGGACGGCGTCGTCGAGGTTGCGCTTGGCGTCGGGCAGATCGATCTGGCCATTCCCCGTCAGGTGGCGAGGAGCTATCCCGTCAGCGTGGCCATCGGGTTGGACCTGACCTATCGAGCTGAGGACGGGACCGTTCTCTTCAGCAAGAAATTGCAGAGTGTAGGTCGTGGCGAAGTCCAGGTGACTCAACAGACCTGCGACGTGACGGGACTCGAGCCGGTCGTCCGCGAAGCGGTCGACTTGGCCAGCGAAGGTCTTGCCAAACATGTCGCCGAATCCGTCAAGCTGCGCGAATACGCCGAGCGGCGCCCTTCCATGCCCGCGGGGCCGGCCGCTCC
The DNA here is from genome assembly GCA_040255845.1 of Nitrospiraceae bacterium. Lineage (GTDB taxonomy): Bacteria > Nitrospirota > Nitrospiria > Nitrospirales > Nitrospiraceae > Nitrospira_D. The sequence goes on from JBDZVU010000005.1 coordinate 71,819, forward strand.
GACCGAAGGTGCGGCGGCGCCTGCTGCGAGTGCCGCGCCAGTCCCAGTTCCAGTCCCTGTTCCACCGGCGTCCGCTTCCGTCGCGACGGCGGCCGAACAGGAGGCGGCCACCGCGCTGAGCTTCCGCGCCATCATTCGGGACGAGAATCGAGATCAGATCATCCAGCAGGGCGAATCGCTGACGATCGAAGTGGAAGTGAAGAATGAGGGCGCTGTGGGGGCCAAAGGCGTGGAAGTCGACGTAAGCGGAACGGCCGCGCTTGTGGGGCAACTCCCGCCGGTCTTGTCTTTCGGCGATCTCGCGGCAGGGGAACTCAAACGAGTGACCAGCACGGCGCAGGCGTCGGCGATCAACGAGCCGGTCCAGGCTGAACTCACGCTGGCGCTGCGCAGCACGACGCCCGTCGCGGCCCTCCCCCCGCCTAAAAAGTTCACCATGGCCATGAAGCCTGAACGGGCCTCGGTCGACGATGCCGCGCCGGACGTCGACCTTCCGCCCAAGTCGGCCGGGCTCAAACAACCCAAAGCGCTGATTGTTTCGATCGGAGTCGGCCGGTACCGCGACGGCGACGTGCCCTCGGTCAAGTACGCGGGCCGCGACGCCGAAATTATGGCCGGCTACCTGCGCGCCATCAGTGGCGTGTCTGAGGACCGCACCCGGGTGTTGATCGACAACTATGCGTTGAAGGACGACGTGGCCGAGACGTTCGAAGAGTGGCTGCCCAAGCGGGTCGATCCTGCGACGGTGGTCTATGTGTTCTTCTCGGGCCGCGCCGTCGTGGACGGCGTCACAGGGGCGGTCTCACTGGTGCCGTTCGACGGCTCCACTGGAGCGGTCCATCGTCTGTATTCGGTCCGGCGCCTCCAGGAGAGTCTGGTGCGCGCCTCGGTGCGGCGGGCCATTCTCATGTTCGACGTGTCACTCGAGCCTTCGCCTGGAGTGACCCCGGAGGCGAGTGCGCGACCGGTATGGGATTCCACCAACGGCGAGCGCAAAGATCAAATTATGTGGATGGTGGCCCACAAGGGGCTACAGGAAGCCCATGCGTATGAACCGGGCCGGCACGGACTGTTCACCTATCATCTCCTGCGAGGCCTGCAGGGCTTGGCTGACGTGGATCACGACGGCACGGTCGTCGCCGGCGAGCTCTGCACCTATGCCCGCAACCATACCAATCGCGTCGCCAGGGAACAGTTCGGCAATGAGCAGGATCCGATCTGCCTACCGCCGACGGGACAAGGGGCGATGGTGCGAATCCATCCGATGGCGAAGGGCAACAATCCGAAGCCGGCGGTCACGAAGAAGGAAGAGCCCAGCTCCCGGGCATCCACGTCTGCACCGGCCGGTGTCGGCCCCGGCCCGACGCCGTAGGCGTCAACGCTTCGTTGACAGTCAACACAGCGGCCGGTATCATGGCCCCCTGGCGCAGTAACGGTCCCTCCAGAAACTGCTCCATTCCCGCCAAGAGGATGCCGGCGTAGCTCAGTTGGTAGAGCAGCGGTTTCGTAAACCGCAGGTCGCCCGTTCAATCCGGGTCGCCGGCTCCATTCCTTTGATCAGCCAAAAGCTCCGACCAATCTGCAGCTGTATCAATTCTTCAATCGCCGGGCCGGTATCCAATGACACAGTTTCACGCGCACGATTAGGTCATGTCGACCGCCAATCCCCGTTAAATCGGTATTGCCAGCCTTTCATTTGTCCGTCCGTACAACAGTTATACGCGTCCTTCTGATGCCGTTATCCTCAGTGTCGGGCGGTCTCCTGTGAATAATCGTGCGCGTTCTGAAAAGTGGTCGCTTCTTTGGCAGTGTTGATCCTTTTTGTCAATGTCGTTTTACATGGCAATGTGTAAAAAATTTGCTCTGCTTGAAATGACCACCATATGTTGTGGCTCTTGCGCAGAGTGATCAATGCCTAAAAAATAGGCAGGTTGTTGGAGCAGCGCTCCAGCGCGCGCTCTTTGAGCGGGCGTTCGAAACTTTTACACAAGCTTATCCACAGAAGGTGGGGACTGCGCGCCTGCACACTTCCGTGCATGGTTGAAGGCATCGGACTCCAGAACAATCGCATGCGGATTTTTCTTTGATGTCTCGATGACTTCGTGCAAACAGGTCGGTCACCTTCTCCGTGATTGTCCACCGCAACCTACGCCGCTGTTTTCTGCCCTGTCTTAGCGGGATCCGCCCCACTCGGCAACTCTTTGATCTGCGCTCATTGGGAGAGCATGAGCACCCGGTGTAGCCTTTTGATTCTCGATGCTCAGGCATCACCCCACTAGGCGAAGAATGAATTGCGTGGTTACATGAGAGAGGCTTCGATCGCGTGCACAGAAGGGAAGGGATGCAGCTGCCAGTGGGAGAGCGTCCGGTACCATCACAAGTTCCGGTCTCCGAAGCGGAACGCCCGGCCGACGTGAAACGACAAACGCTGTGCCTTGGCATGTGGGGAGCAGCAGCGCTCATCCTCGCAGTCGTCGGTGTGGGGGGTGTCAGGCGTGCCATCAAGCGGCGGCGGCATCGTCATCGGCTGGCACCTGACGAACAGGGGATTATTAAGCAGCTCGTTGCCCATGGAGAGCGGAAGCGATGGGATTTTTCTTACGACGAAACATTTCTGTTCGACTTCCTGCCGTTGTTAAAGAAGTTGGTTCGATGACGTGAGGACGGTCCGTCATTGTCGTTGCCGTGTGCTCGCTGGTTGGCAGCCTCATTGGCCGCTCGTGTCCGGAATCGATTCAATCGCTGAAGACCCTCTGCACCTGTTTGCCGCTCATAAATATGATGATATGTCGCTTGTAACTGGCGGATTCCTCCTACTGGGCCGGCTAGGGAAACCTCCAGCACCGGAACTCGTGAACTCCCGATAGATTGGCTAGGATGAGCCGAAAGAAAGGAACCCGCTCGCTGTGGAGGCGAGCACAAGGCAGGCTCGCCGCTCTATGTCTCGCGGTCTGCGTCGTCGCGGCCACGGCGCCCGGTCTTTTTGCGGAAGTTGGAAAAGCCGAGGCGGTCTACGACAAGTCCGTCGCGCTGGTCATTGGCATCGAACAGTACCTCATGGCCCCTCCTGTGCCCGGTGCCGTCGAAGAGGCCAAGCAGGTTGCCCGAGTCCTCCGTCAATTGGGTTTTGAGGAGATCACCGAGCTGTACAGTAAGGCGGCGACTTCCCGCCGGGTGCACCAAGTATTAGCCGATATGTTGACCAAACAAGCGGGCCGGATGGGAAGAATGGTGGTGTTCTTCGCCGGCCATACCGGCATCGCGCGAGATGGCAAGGGGAGGGATGTCGGCTATCTCGTTCCCGTTGACGTCCAACTGAACAACGCCGGCAAATCGCTCAGCGTTGAGACATTCAAGGACTTCACCAGGCGGTCTGGGTTCACGCATACCGTGCTCATCGTCGACGGACCGTTTCGTGGATGGGATGCGGGCGCGTTGAAGCCGATGGGGCCTCAGATGAACGCTGAGACCCGAACGGTCCAGGTCATCGCGGCGGCCGACAAAGGGGAACAGTCAGCGAGGACGGGAGGGAAAACATTGTTCGGGCAGGCGCTGATCACCGGTCTATTGGGCGAAGCCGACTTGGACCAAAACGGATGGCTGACGGTCTCCGAATTAGGAGCGTACATCAAACGGCAGGTCGATGCCGCATCCAGCGGCGCGCAACATGTCACCAGCGTGCGCATTGAGGGCAACGGAGACGCCGTGTTGCTTCGCAAAGCCGCGCGGATTCCCGTGCATGAAAGCGCCTCGGACGCGCCGAGCGGACGTGAGGCCGCCAAGGCGCAGTACGAGCAAGCGCTGGCTCTGCTCCAGGGAGGCAAGTATGCCGAAGAAGCCTTGGCACGGCTCGAGCGTGCCATTCAGGCCGATCCGACGTTCGGTCCCGCGTATATTTTGAAAAGTTATCTCCGTCTGGAAGTCCTTCCACAACTTGATGAAGCGCTGGCGGCCGCGGAGCAGGCCGTGAAGCACGCGCCAGAGGATTCCGAGGCGTTCTACACGCTTGGTCTCATCCAGGAAAAACTGGGTCATCACAAAGAAGCCGAGCAGGCCTTCCTTCAGGCCGCGAAACTCAACCCCGACAATCCAGAGGTGTATTTTGCCCTCGGAACGTTGTACGCGGACCAGCTGGCAGATCACCGTAAATCGATCGAAGCCTTCCGCCGGTATCTTGAGCTGGGCGGCGCGCACGGCCGTGCCCGGGCGGCAGTCAGCCAAGCGGATGAAGCCGGCTCCCGAGCGCCGGGTTCGTCTGAGCCGTAGCATTTCAGCTGTTGCGCAGATTCCCTCCAGGGTTCTTGCCAGCCATTCTCGGGGCACTGCCGGTTCACCCTGTGAAGCACCCACTTTTATAGTCGTGCGAACGAGACGCTCCATGGCGTGCGCTCGTCGCGAGCTTTATGGAGACCCGGCGCATCGGATCACTCCAAGTCTCCGTGGTCGGCCTCGGCTGCAACAATTTCGGCCGGCGGCTGGACGACACGCGTAGCATCGAGGTGGTACGGGCGGCTCTCGATGCGGGGATTACGTTCTTCGATACGGCCGACGTGTATGGCGGCACGCGCAGCGAGGAATATCTTGGGCGGGCGCTGGGCACGCGCCGCAAGGATGTGATCGTCGCGACGAAGTTCGGCATGGCGCTGGACGAACAGCGGCGCGGCGCAAAGCCTGCCTACATACGGCGGGCGATCGATGCGAGCCTCCAACGCCTCGGTACGGACTGTGTGGATCTCTACCAGCTTCATCAGCCCGATCCGGAGACACCGATCGCCGACACCCTCGGGGCCTTGGACGAGCTTGTCCGGGCCGGCAAGGTCCGTGAGATCGGCTGCTCCAATTTCTCGGTAGAGCAGCTCCATGAGGCCGAGGCTGCCATCCGCCTTGGAGCGGCGCGCTTTGTCAGCGTCCAAAACGAATACAGTTTGTTGCATCGGGAGCCGGAACGGAGGGTGCTGGCAGAATGTCTGCGTGCCGGATTGAGCTTCATTCCCTATTTTCCGTTGGCCAGCGGCCTCCTGACGGGCAAGTACCGGGTGGGCCGTCCGGCTCCGGCAGGAAGCCGGCTGGAGGCGCGCTTCGGCGATGATCCCATCACACAACAGAACCTCCGCCTGGTGGAAGCGTTGCTGGCCTATGTCGAGTCGAAGGGCCATACGCTCCTCGAGTTAGCCATCTCCTGGCTCGCGGCGCGGCCCCCGGTGGCGTCGGTGATTGCCGGAGCGACGTCGCCGGAACAGGTCCGTGCCAATGCGGCCGCCGTGCGATGGCGCTTGACGGATGTCGAACTCGCCGAGGTCGACGCGTTGTTGACACGGGTGTCGGCCGAAGCGGCCGCATGACGGCCGACAGGGGTGTCGGCTGCGCGATCTTACATCGCCCGTGGATGTCGCGCAGACGGACATCCGGCTCGCTGTGGACCCCCGGGAGCATAGGTCTCGCGATTTCCCCTTGTCACCGCAGCGGCTGCGACGGGCGACGAAGCGATCGGCACAGGTTCGCGCTGGTTGGTTTGCCGCTATGAAGGCATAAGCCCTTTCCTCAGCCAACTCCTCCCGCCTCGAGAACATGGAGGACCAGCCATCCAGGCCCAGCTTCTGTCCTCGACCTTCCCACATTGGGCATGATGGCGGTGGCAGGAGCGATTTCAAGGCCGTCGCTGAGCATCATGCTGCATTGCTGCTATGGCCATGCGCTGTATGGGCAACGAAGCCTGATGATGGGGCGGTCTTTGTCTTTTTTTAGGGGGATCGTGCCCCGCGTGTCGCTCGACACCAGAGCGTGCTGCGTGGATTCGCCCCGTGCCCGAGTGTGTCGCATGAGCCGCTATGCACAGGACCGTGAGAGAAAAATTTTACTCGCGGCTCGAACTTTGGTATATCCATCCTACAATGAACATCCATTTTTGGACTGGAAGGGGGTGGAGCACTCATGGCGACGAAGAAGGCAGCGAAGAAGCCTGCGAAGAAGGCGGGCAAGGCTAAGAAGAAGTAACTTCTCTTAAGGGGAGGCGATGGCCACGTCGCCCCCCCGCCCTTTCCTCTTTTCTCCTCGGTTCTCCATTCTGACCTCCATCGCGTCGTCCACGATCCTCCTGACCGGGCACGTCGGCTTCTCGAACTCGTGCATCATCGAACCGACTCGCCGTGGGAAAAAAAAAGGGGAGGTGATGGCCACATCACCTCCCCTTGGTCTTCTCGCCGGAGCAGAACTCTCGGCGGGAAGAAGGCAGCGTTTGAGAGCCTCGCACCCCCAAACG
>JBDZVU010000125.1:0-6405 GCA_040255845.1 Nitrospiraceae bacterium
CCATTTGCGTCCCGATTTGCCGGACAGGCGCGTGGCTGCCGACCCCTCCGTACAAATTCGAACCGTCGCGGTGCCTGGAAAGCTGCCGGCTGTGCCTGGACGCCTGTCCCTCTCAGGCCATCTTCGCCGTCTTCAAGAAGGGCGACAAGCTCCTGGAGCCGCAAAAAAAGTAGGCGTCTGCGCTAGAGCAACTGCTTCCGGAGCCGCCCCCAGTAGGCCGTGCCGACGTACCCGCAGGCCCCCGTCCCCGCCGTAAGCGCCATGATCCGATAGACGGTCGCGCGTGGAATCTTCACCTTGAGGGCCGGATTCAGCAGGTCCGGAGAGTCGCGCACCAGCTTCAACGACTCGCCTGCCGATAGAATCGGCCACATGCAGGCCAGCCGAAGGCGCATTTCATACCGGGGGATCGCCATCGTGTAGAGCCAGCCCTGATCGAGATGCTCGGTGGCGAGTCGGATCAAGGCGCTCAGGAGCGGTGTGAGCCGAGGCAGCGACTCCTGCCGCAGCAGGTCGCGCGGCGTGAGACCACTCTCGGCCAGCAGCGATTCGGGCAGATAACACCGGCCCTTCCGGAGGTCGTGCGCGACGTCCTTGAGAATGTTCGTCAGTTGCAGGCCTTTCCCGAACCGCACGCCGAGCTCCGACATCTCACGCACCTTCCACGACGTCAGCGCCGTTCGATGCGCGCACATGAGGTCGGTCCAAAACTCACCCACGCATCCGGCCACGTAGTACGTATACCGATCCAGATCGTCCATCGTTTTGAGCGCCGTTAGGTCGTCGGACGTCCGGCCGGGAAACAGCGCGAGGTCCATCTCCATGCCCTGCGTCAGCGTCGTGAGCAGCCGTTGCACGCGGCGGCGATCCTCCGGTGAAAACTCGAGAAAGAGTCGAAAGCAGTCTTCCAACCGCTCCAACAAGCGCCGCTCGGAGGACGCCTGCTGCAGCGGAACCATCGCGCGCTGAATGTCCCGAACCTGGCCCCACGCGATGGTGTCGGTGATGAATTGCGCCTTGAGCTGGCTCAGGTAGTCCAGTCTCCGCGGGCGGTCAATCAGATCCGTATCGGCAATCGTATCGGCCGCCCGCGCGAACAGATAGGCGAGGCTCACCTGATCCCGCACGTCCGCGGGCACCACGACGAGCGTGGTGTAGAACAGGCGGGACACGGCTTTGAGCAGGTCGCGGAGGAGCTCGCGTTTCAGTGGTTGCGTGGTCGTGGGGCCCTCTACTTCACTTCGAGGACGCCTTCCATGCCTTTGTCGCGATGGCTTGGAAAGGGCCACAAACGCTTATCGCAATAGATGGTATAGCGGCCCGGCTGAGTCGGCGTGAATGTGATGATGACCGTCTTCCCCGCCCCCACGTCATGCTCGATGGACACACCGGGCGCCAGATCTTTGATGATGAAGTTGTGCGGCGTGAGGGTCGTCACACTGGTCAAGGTCAGCTCCACCGGCTTGCCCGCCTCGACCACGAGGTGATGCGGTTGATACGAGTAGCTGTCCAAGATCACGGTCGTGCGCTGCACGCCGTCGGCTCCGAGGGGCACCTTAAATGGATCGGCTGTGTCGGCCGGCTCTGCGGACCCGGGTCGAGGAAGCAAGACAACAGCCAGCAGGACCATGAACCGGAGTGGACCCATGGCGCTGTTCTAACAGATGGCCCTGACGCAATCAACTTTGCATGGAATGACCATGAGTTAGGCCCCTTGACCTTCTCGAGGACGACCTTACCTTCTCCTCGTATTCATGCCAAGGGAACGCTCCCTCTGGACACAGGGCTTGTGTATAATCATGGCAACGGTATGGCCCCCGAGTGAACGGCGGGCTGAAGGAGGATCTCGATGAAGTGGTTGAAGGGTATTGCACTCTTGCTGATCGCCAACGTGCTGTTCATGGTTGCGATCAACGTAATCGTGAGCCTCGTACTGCCGGCGTTCGGCATTACGTTGGGAGCCGATACGACCTCGCTGCTGACCGTCGCAGGCATCTTCGGGTTCAGCGGCGCGTTCTTCAGCTTGGCATTTTCCAAACAATTCGCCCGTGCGGCCTTGGGCGAGCGGTATCAGATCACACAGCCGCGCACCCAGGCGGAGCACGTGATCTACGGGGCGGTGCAGGAGATCGCTCAACGGTTGCACATCACGATGCCGGAAGTGTGGGTGTATGAATCGGCGGACCCGAACGCGTTTGCCACCGGTCCCACGCGGAATAACTCCATGGTCGCCGTGTCCACCGGCCTGCTGAATAATCTCGACGAGCAGGAAGTGCGGGCGGTCCTGGCCCATGAGATGGGCCATGTTTATAACGGGGACATGTTCACGACGACGGTGCTGGCGGGCCTGATGAACACCTTCGTATACTTCGTCTCGATGCTCGTCCGCCGCTTCTTCGCGGAACGGGATCAGGCAGGCCTGGGTTTCGCGTTGTCGTTTGTCGTGCAGATCGTCCTGGGCTTCCTGGCGATGATCCCCATCATGTGGCATTCCCGCCGTCGGGAATTCGGGGCCGATGCGTTCGCCGCCAAGGTCTACGGGCGGGACGCGATGATCTCGGCGCTCCGCGCCATCGACCGCTGGGTGAGCCGCGCGCAGGTCGCGCCGAGCAGCACGGCGGATCCGCTCGCCACGTTCAAGATCTCCGGTCAGACCGGCGGCCTTCTGCGCCTGTTCGCGTCGCATCCTCCCATCGAGGAGCGGATCGCCGCGTTGCAGCGCGTCTGAAGCCCGTACGAAGGGAGCACAGACCATGTCCGCGATACTGACGCTCGTGTTGATGATGGGCGGGTGGCTTGCCATGGGGCTGTTGGATCCGGCGCAGGCCGGACAGGAAGGAACCTGGATGGCGTCGAAGACAACCAGTCTCTATGACTTCACGATGGATGATATCGACGGGAAGCCCGTCTCGCTCTCGCAGTATCGCGGCAAGGTGCTCCTGCTCGTCAATACGGCGAGCTTGTGCGGCAACACGCCGCAGTACTCCGACCTGCAAGCAATGTACGAGCGGTACCACAATCAGGGGTTCGAAATCCTGGCGTTCCCCGCCAACAATTTCGGCCAGCAGGAGCCGGGCACGAACGAGGAGATCAAGACATTCTGCTACACGAAATACAGTCTCACCTTCCCGCTCTTCAGCAAGATCAGCGTGAAGGGCTCGGACAAGCACCCGCTCTACCAGTATCTCACCGAGCAGGGCCCCTTCCCGGGTGAAGTGGAGTGGAATTTTCAGAAGTATCTGGTGGACCGCACCGGGACGGTGGTGGGGCGGTTTCATCACCGCACCAAGCCGCTGGCCCCGGAAGTCGTCAAGGAAGTGGAGCGGGTCTTGGCCGCCCGGTAGCTAGGGCTTCCGGAAGAACGTAATGTGCTTGCGATATTCCTCGATGGCCGCGCCGAGTGCGGCGCGGCCGCGAGGGATGTTGGCGTCAAGCGCCTCCTCTACGGCTTCGTCGTCGATCTCGACCTCATAGCGATCCTGAATGTTCGTGCGTACGGGGCCCTGCGACACGTCGCGCGGCAGATAGATCTCCTTCCAGACCTCCTTCTCGACAAGACAGACGTCCCGAAAGCGCTCATAGAGCAACGTCAGCTTCTCGGGATCGGTCACTTTGACTCGTTCCGCCATTGCGTGCTCCTCTTGAGTTCCGCTGTCGTTCGAACGGAGGGTGTACGCGCGGGAGGGAATCAGGGAGCGGGCGCGGGAGCCGGCTTGGACACTGACGCGCTGTCCGCGATGGAGAACCGCATCGTCCCGACTTGATTCACGGCATGGAACGGCTGCTGCCCAAGCGGCGTGATGAACAATTTTGCGACATAGCGGCCCACCGGCCACCGCTCTCCGGGTCGCTTCAATTCCAGATACCCATACCGCTCGTGCCCCGGCACCTCCAAGACGTCTTTGCCCACCAGCGTCTGGCCGGGGGGGTCTCCCTCCTGCTCAAGAAACCACTGCACCCCGAACTGCGCCGGATCTTCGAGCGGCGCCACTTCGAAGACAATGTAGACGGTCGGCGTCTCCGGCGTAAACACGGAGCCGGGCTCCACGGGTTTCAACCGTGGATCCTGCGTGTACCACCCCTTGCGTCCGAAGCTGTCCCATTCGATTTCATAGCCCTTCGCCATCTTGATCCAAGTAAACAGGGACTGCGGCACGCCCTTCTGCTGCTCATCGAATGAGGGGCTCTGAGTCGAGCCGAACTCGGTCGTTTCCTGTTCCTTGGGCGCAAGCAAATCTTTCGCCTGCGCCACAGGGACGAGCAGCACCGTGGCGCCCATCACGGCGGTCAGCAGTCGGCCCAACGTCTGTTTGGATAGTCCGGCCATGCTTCATGCTATCCAGACGCCGCCTGCGGGTCAACAACCGGTGTGAATGCACCCTCCACCGCTTCCCGCCGCCGTCCTTTATGGTAGAGTGAGCCGTCTCGTTTCATGAAGCAACCGCACCACGCACATCCGCCCGACACGGGCTCATCTCTCAGGACCATGACGCCGCACGCAGGCCCCCGGGTCGACGCCGGAAGGCGCTACGGCATTCGGGACGGCCTGTTCCAAGCCGTGACCCAGGGCGGCGGGGAACAGTATTTGTCGGCTTTTGCGCTCCTCTTTCAGGCCACGCCGTTTCACCTCAGTCTGCTCTCTGCGATTCCGCAATTGCTCGGCACCTGGGCCCAGTTGCTCTCGGTCAAAGTCGCGCACTGGTTTCCTGATCGGAAAACGCACGTCCTCTGGGGCATCGCCGGCCAAGGCCTGGCGTGGATTCCGATCCTGGCGCTGCCGCTGCTGTGGCCCACGGCAGGCCCGTGGCTGCTGCTCGCGGGCGCCGCGTTCTACTTTGCCTGCACGCATTTCACCGCCCCCGCCTGGACGGGATTGATCACCGACCTGCTGGAGCCCAACGAACGGGGCAGCTACTTCGCGCGGCGCGCCCGTGCCATGTCCGTGATCAGCTTTCTGACACTGGCGGCCGGCGGGGGTCTGCTCAGCCTGTTCACGGCCTATCAGCACGCGGCGCTCGGCTTCGCGGTCCTGTTCCTGGCCGCCGGCCTGTGCCGAGCCGCTTCCGCATGGACGCTCGCCAAGGTGCCCGGCCTGCCCCCCCAGGAGCGGGGCGCCAACCCCACGGGTTTCTTCTCGTTCCTTCGGCGGGACGCGACGGCGAACTTCTACCGGTTTCTGCTGTTTTCCGGACTGATGCACGCGGCCGTGCTGGTGGCCGGCCCGTTTTTTGTCATGTACATGATTCAGGATCTGCACTTGCCGTACTGGCAGTACGGAGCCTGGATGGCCGCCGGCCTGGTGGGCCAGTTCATGACCTTCACGGCATGGGGCCGTTTCAGCGATCGGTTTGGGAATAAAGCGCTGCTGACCATGACCGGATTGTCGGTTCCGATCTTGCCGATGCTTTATCTCATCAGTACCGCCTGGCCGTTCCTGGTGGTCGTGAACTACTTCGGCGGCATCGTCTGGGCGGGGCTTTCGCTGGGGCTGCAAAATTATGTGTTCGATGCCGTCACGCCGCCTGACCGCCCCAAGGCGGTTGCGGTCGTCAGCATCGTCAACGCCGTGGGGTGGGCAGCCGGAACGTTTTTAGGCAGCTGGCTCATTGGCGTCATTCCACCGGTGCTCCATCTCGGGAGGTGGACGATCGCACCGGTCTCCAACCTGCCGTTGATCTTCTTTGTCTCGGGCGCGCTGCGGCTGGTCGTTTCCCTCGCGCTGGTCGGCAGATTGGAAGAGCCGCGCGACGTGGAGCGCCCCGACCGCAGGCGCTTGTTCTGGGAGCTGCCGCTGGTGGAGCCGTTGGGCCGGGTGGCCTGGCGCAGCCCGGCGCTCGATCGCTAGTGCGGCCTGGTCGAATCGTTTTCGCGAGCCCGCTCTTCCTGCTTCAGCTTCTCAAAGCTCTGCTCCGCGTGAGACCGGACCTGATCCGGCGTGACGGTCGGAGCGGGCTTCGGCGGGTCGTTGGCACAGCCGGCAAGGCTCAGCCCTAGGACGAACACCGCAGTCCCGATCGCCGCGGCCGGCCTCGCGCCTCTTCCGTGATTGTCCTCCATAAGGCCCTCCCTTCGGCCGACATCATACGCGCCGCGCGATGCCAATGCCATCATTCGGGTTCGTTGACTCCTTGGAACGGCCGGGCGTATGCTCCAGGCTGACTGTGCCCCCTCCACCCGACGAGCAGCCTCATGTCGCTCCGTGATCGATTGGCCGAAGATCTCAAGCTGGCGATGAAATCGCGGGACCAACTGCGCATGGATGTGATCCGCATGATTAAAGCGGCCATCTTGAACAAGGAGGTCGAACTCAAGAAGGACCTCGATGATGCCGAGATGAGCCGTGTCATGACCACGCTGATCAAGCAGCGCCGCGAATCGGTGGAACAATTCGAAAAAGCTCAGCGG
>JBDZVU010000126.1:0-6359 GCA_040255845.1 Nitrospiraceae bacterium
AGATGCCAGTTCCGATGGCGGTCTGCGGGTTTCCTCTCCTGCAAACGAGATTGGCGGACCACCAAATTACGACCACCGTCAGTCTCCCCCCACATCGGCTACCGTACAACGAGTGGTGCATGATCCTATCTCCTCAACCGTCGCTCGGGCAGAAATTAGAACGGCGCGATGTTCACCGCACGACGAGGCCATCGGGAACGCCTTTGGGGCCTTTGATCGTCACGAGGACGCCATACCCTACGTCGCCACCCAAAATGTCTCCGGTATTACATCCTTCTATCCACCAACGGACATCAAGGTATGGCCAATCCGTATTGACTCTTGTCTCTTGCACATACGCGTTTCCGCATTGTTGCGAATAGATCGCCACTGAAGCATTCTCCAATACCCAACCGTTTCTTAAGCGCGTGTTATTGAAAAAGTAATCATTGCCCTTATGGCCCCAGAAGGGGCTATCGCTCCTGCGCCACACCCACCAGCGCCCCGCGAGTTCGAACTTCGAGCCTGGCGATGCAACGCGTACGTCATCTGTCATTGGTGATTGCCTCAGCTCCAAGGACGGTTCAAACCGAAACGCGACCAGGTTGCTCCTTGTCTGGTCCCCCGCTCGTTTGACGTAGACCTGCCCGTTGAAGGCAAGCAGACCGCTCGCATCCGGCACAGATGTAAAAATTTGGTTGTCACTCCAGATCGCTCCGGCGGGAGCCTTTAGGTCTTTCCCATTCGCAATGACGAAATGGATTTCTCCCAACCCCGGGCCGAAATTGCTTCCATTAATCATCACCGGGTCACCGGGCTGCCCCTGCGTCACGCTGAGCGAGGTGATCACCGGATTGGTCGATGCCGGCTGGGCAGGCGGTGTCCCCGGCGGCTGCGTCGTCATGCCGGAAGGAGGGCTGGTGGTCGTGACGTTCGGCGGTTGGTTCGCAGACGCCGTAGCAGGTGGCGTCGCCGAGCCGGTCCCTGGAATCTGCACCTGAGAATACAGCACTCCCGGAGCAATCATGCCCATCGTCATTTGTGGCGGCTCTGCCGGTGCTGACGAAGCGGGGGGAGTGTACGGCGGCTGAGCCGGCGGAGTTCGCCCCTCGGGTGTGCTTGAGGCCGTCGTCGCAGGCGGCGGCGTGCCCGGCGGCACGACGGGCACGAGAGGTCCGGTGACGGCGATGCCATCCGGCACGCCGCGCGGCCCGATGATCCACAGCGAGAACCAGTAACGCGCCCCGACCAGCGCCTCGTGCCACCACCGGACGTTGAAAAAGGGCGACGCCGTTCTCAGCCGGCTATCCGCCACATATCCTCCTCGGCAATTCGGATACGCGCACGGATCAATCTTGAGCTTGATGTCCTGCACGACCCAGCCGTTGCTCAGCTGTCTCGTGGGGAAGAAGATGTCGTTGCCCTTCGATCCGCTCAATTGTGCAAACGAATTGTTCGGATGTTCGATCATTGAGCCCGTCATGAGGGCGGGATTCGCGAGGGAGACATCCTGCCCCTGTGCAGACCGTATTTCGCGCACCTCTTCAACCGGAACGAACTTGAAGGGCACCGTATTGCTGAGGGTTTGGCCGACTTTGATTGCGACAGTGCCCTGATACGGCAGCAGGCCGGAAGCGTCAGGGACGTTCGCGACCACGACCGTGTCGCCCCAGGCTTCCACGATGCCGGTGCCGGTCATGTTCGGACCGAGTTGGAAGACCACCTCACCGCCGGGACCAAAGTTCGATCCCTCAATAATGATCTGCGTTTTCGGTTCGCCTTCGCTCCTATTGACCTTCGTAATCGTCGGATTGAGCCCCCGTGAGCGGATCATGCCGCCGGCCTGCGGACGCAGCCGCTTGAGGAGCGCCTGGTTCTGCGCGCGCTCTGTCGCCAGCCGCTGCTGATACTGCTGCTCGAGTCGAGCTTTGAACTCCTGAAACTCCGCTCGGCTCTGCGCCTCGGCTTCAGGCTCGGTTCGCGCCTGGTGCGATCGCTCCTGCGCCGCCAACGCGGCGGTCTGCGCCTGCACGATCGCCTGATCGGCCGGTGGATGCTGCACCATGACCGTGCCGCTCGCCGGAGGACCGGCCTGAGCGAGCCGGATCTTGACGACCCACAACGCGCTCTTCTGCACATCCTGCGGCGTCGCCTCATGGCCCAATCGAATCTGCCCGCTGCCCTGCTGCGATGTTGGAGCCGAGGCGAGGTGCTGCAAGGTCACGATGACCGGCGGCCCTTGCGACTGCACCTCCACCTGGATCGGCCCCGGTTGTGTCACGGCAAAGCCGAAGGCGTCGCTTTCCGGGCCCTGTACCGTAAACGGCTGCGGGAACGTCGGCATCCCCATCGCGCGCGCCGTCTGGCCTCTCATCTGCGGAAGCGCTCGCGTGCCGATCTCCCCTTCCTCGACGGCCTGCTCAGCCTCCGGCGATCCCTCCACTCCGCGCGCCCTGATCCCGGTCTTCAGTCCGACCCGGGCTCGAAGCTGCTCCACCTGTGGTTGAATCTGCGCGAACAGTGCCGCGCGGCGCTGCTGCTGGAGTTGCTCGAATTGCGTCTTGCGCTGCTGAAACGCCTGATCCATTTGAGCGGCCAGAGCGGCGGCTTGAGCGGGGTCAGGATCCGCCGCCTGTTTCTGTTTCGCCGCTGCCGCTTGAACCGCCTTCTGCACGGCGGCCTGATCCATCGGCGGATGCTGGACTGCGACCGACCCGGTCGATCGCGGCCGCTTCCCGGCTGTGAGGCAGTCCTCTTCACACCAAGCCTTGACCTGCACGTGCCAGAAGAGGCTGCGTTGCACGTCCTGCGGCGTCACGGTATAGAAGAGCCGGAGGAGCCCCGTGCCCTGTTGGATGATCGGTGGACCGCCGGGCGACTGTAGGGTCACAATGACCGGGGCGCCTTGCGCCTGCACATCGACCGCGATAGGACCCGGCTGGGTCACCGCAAAGCCGAACGAATCGCTCTCGGGACCCTGCACGTCGAACTTCTGCGGAAACCGGGGCAGTTGCACAGGCGCAGAAGAGGCCGGAGCCGCAGCTTGTACGCGTCCGGCTTTGCCCTGGCCCGGTTCTGCTGCCAGAATCTCAGTCGTGGAAAGAGAGGAAAGCAGCCAGAGCGCTGCAACCACTCCGCGTGACCATCCTGCGTGTCCGCCGTCGTTCCGTGCCATGCAGCACCTCCGGTGAGCTGTCTCCCGAGTGAGAATCCGCCGCCATCGTTGACATCATCCATCCGCAGCACGGACGCCTGTTGTGCTTGCCCTCTACTCGTCTGTCGGCCCGTGGCTCCAAAGGTTCACCCAACGGGAACGCGGGTAGATGCCAATTCCTTGAGCCTTGTAATTGTCTGTCGCAGCCAGCGCAGAAAGGTTCATGGTTCTTCAGTAGGTGCTCAATACACCACGAAGTCATGCTCCAGGTTCTCCCGTCGGACGGTCGGATTCTGTCCCCCCTGCGTCAGTTTGCGGACTTGCTCGATGACGTAGGCCTGTAGCTCGCTGACCGTGACCCTGTGGTCCTTATTCGCGTCGGCGGCATGCTGCCGGAGTCCTGTCAGGAGCGCATACGTGAACACGCCGTTCTTCCATTGCTCGCCCTCCAGGCTGTATTCGTTGCCGCTCGAGCTCGAAATGACGGCGGCGCCGGTGCCGCGCCGCAGATCGGCAAACCAGTCTTGCTGAAACCGCAGCATCTCGTTCGAGAGCCGCGCCGCCGCAGCGGGCCCGCCCGATGAGGACTGCTGATCGGCGACCACGGACACCCCACGGGCTGCCTTGAATGAGCGCATCTTCACCGTGCCTGCTCCCGACGTGTCCACCTTCGCGACCACGACCGATTGGTCCTTGTCGATTTCGCCGGAGAAGCAGGTGTCGAGCAGCAGCAGTTTCTGCAGGGCCGGAATGCCGTCGAGGAGATTTTCGAATTCCGCATAGGGCAGTCCCCCTGCGGAGGGATGTTGGGGATCGATGTCGTACGTGCCGAAGTAATAGTCCGATTTGTCATCGGTCATGCCGTGGCCCGCTGCGAACACCACGACCAAGTCATTGACCTTCGATTGTTTGAGCCATTCCTTGGCCCTCACAATCTCTGCTTTGGTGGCCTTTTGGTTGGAGAGGTCCAGCGTATGGACCTTGGTCTGCGTCCCGGTCCGCCGGTCGACCGCCTGATACGCCGCAATGAGATCGGCCGCGTCCTTGGCGGCGTAGCGCAAGTTGTAGGCCTTATCCTTGTACTCGCTCACCCCGATGCCGACGACATAAATTTCAGGCGAGGGGGCCTTGACCGTCGACGTCGTGTACAGCGTCTGCTTCAACGACTCCACGCCTTGATGGTTGAGCACTGACACTTGAATCTTGTTCCGTCCCGGCGTGAGCGGCACCCGGATCTCTTGCTCGTACACCTGCCGGTTCGCCGGAATCGGCAGCCCCGCCGTTCCGTAGACCGGCACGTCGTTGAGGAACACGTTGAGACGAGCCAGCACGTATTTGTCGTCCATCGCCTTCACACGGAGAGTCAGCGAATCGGTATCCACCGACACCGGAACCTCCTGCGTCAGCAGCTGGATTTCAGGGAGATGAAAATCCGTGCCGAGCATCTCTTCGGTCAATCCCATCTTCTTCAGCCGGCGCTCGTACGCCAACCGGTAACTTTGGACGATGTCCGGTGAAGCCAGGCCGAGACGGGCGAGCACGATGTCGGGCCGGTTGAAGCGCAAATCGAACTGTTCGAACGGATAGAGCTGGCCCCTGACGCGAAATGCCACCCCTTTGATGCGCGTCTTGGACGCCCGGTAATACTGATCCGGCGTCACGGTCACGAAATCCTCTCGGCCCAGCGCAATCAAAGCCGCCTGCTCCTTGCCCGTGCGCAGGTCCCAGGCGCGGAGCGCTCCATCGGTGCCGCCGCTAAGGAGCACGCGCCCGTCGGGAGTAAAGGCCAAGGACTTGACGGCCGCGGTATGGCCGACGAGCTGGAAGCGCTCCTGCCCGGTAGCCACTTCCCACACGGTGATCCCTTGACCGTGGCCGCGTGCGGCCAATCGGCCGTCGGGGCTGAACGCGACACCCATTCCATCGACATTGAATTCCATGTCGTCGAGAAAGCGCATTGGATCAAACGCCTGGGATTGTGAGCCCCGCTGCGGCGTGCGGAGTTTCTTTCCGGTCGCGGTATCCCATATCGTCTTGCCGCGCACGCCGTCGGTGAGCAAGAAGCGCCCATCGGGACTGAGCGCCAGGCTGTTTGCCGAATCCGTGCCGTCGCTCATGGCTTCGAGAAGATCGGCGGGATCGTCCATCACCATCACCTGCGGCGACGCCGATGGACGGGAGGGAGCACCCAATCCGAACGGCAAGAGCGACTTGAGGCTTCCGGCCTCCTCCAGCGCCCGCTCGTACTCTTGCTCTTGCTTGCGCCGTTGAGCAGCCATCGCTTCCGAGCGGCTCATGTCCCGAAACTGGAGGACCCGTTTGCCACTTCGCAGGTCCCACAGAGACGTTCCTCCGGATTTCGCGATCGCAACCAATTCGCCCTTCGGATGGATGGCCAGCGATCGGATCCAGTGCTCCGCTTCCTTCATCATCTCGAGGGTGCCCGGGTCGATTTGCACCTGTTGAGACCTCGTCTGGGCTTCCGTCATGGCCCGCACCTTTGGATCCAACCCCTCGTAGGCCGCGCCCGAATTCTCCAACATGGCGACAGTCCGCGAGGGCGCGTCATGCGGAAGCGTGATCCGAGTCCGCTCTTCGCCGGAGGGCAGATCTGCCACCACCAACTGATCCTTCAACGCCATCAGCATGGTGCGTCCGTCCTGGCTGATACGGATCAGAACCTGCCCAAACTGGTTCGGAGGCAGCGCAGGAAGCAGCCGCCGCATCTGCTTCCCCGTGGACAACTCCCAGAGCCATGCCGATCCGTTGACGCAGCCAGTCGCCACCAGCGGGCCGATCCTACTGACGGCGACGGACGAGACGGCCATCCCGTCGGGGCACTCGAACGTGCGCGTCACTTGTCCGGTTGCCAAATCCCACAGCTTGGCGCTTCCGCCATCCATGCCGGCGATGACCGACCGACCATCGGGGGTCAAGGCGAGGTCGGATACGCCGCTGACGCCACCGGCCAGACGTGTCTCCTGCCCCGTGGCCACGTCGTGAAGGTACGGCGCCCCGCCCGTGATCGGACCGACGATCAGCGCGGCACCGTCCGGGCTGAAGTTGAGCGACGTGGCGTCGAACGAGCTGACTTCTCGCCCGCCGGGAAACTCGAAGACCTTGGCCAGTCCATCACCCTTGGCCACGGCTAAGAACTTGCCGTCCGGGCTGAACACGAGACTGTGCGTCATGCTCAAGCCCTTCATACCGGACGCCTTGAGCCACA
>JBDZVU010000006.1:0-77994 GCA_040255845.1 Nitrospiraceae bacterium
CCGGTTGTCGGACCGCTCCGTAAACGGAAGCGCCAAGGCTTGTTGGCCCACACGCCGGCATAGTCCACTCCAATCCGAGGATGTGCGCCGATGCGCCCGGCGGGGATACGCTCCCCCCGGTCCTCAAACCACAGATGCTGTCCGATGGTGAGGTCGATGCGGTTCAAGCTGCGGTCGATATTGAGGGCGCGGCAGAGCCGTCCCGGCCCGTCAATCAACTTGCCGTTGATTTCGACGGCTCTAATCAGCACCGCTGCGGGGAATCCCTCTGGCTCGGTCACCACATTCAAACAGTGGTACATTCCGTAGATCAAATAGACATAGGCTCTCCCCGGCGGACCGAACAGCACATCGGTACGGGCGGTCCTTCCCTTCGACGCATGGCAGGCCTTGTCCTCCGGCCCCACATAGGCCTCCACTTCAATAATTCGCCCCGCGGTCACTCCCTCGCCGGTCTCTCGTACGAGGTACTTTCCAATTAAGGAGCGGGCGACTATCAACGTCGGCCGGCAAAAGTATCGCGCCGGGAGAATGGGGGAGGACGGGGGCAACGTCATACGGGTCGTCACTGTACCGCGGCACCTAGCTGCTCGCCTAGTGTCCGCTTCGTCTAGAAGTACCACGCCAGCCCCCCCATGAACGTACGCGGATTGCCGGGCACGAAGTGGATGTCGTTCACCGGCGCCGACTCGTTTCGTAACTGGGACTCGAACGCGAAGACCGCCTGCTCCCACTTGGTATTGAATAGATTTTGTATGAAGAAAAAGGCTTCCAGCCGTCCGTGTGACAGCTTCACCGGCAACTGGTAGCGCATCGTCAGATCCACATCGATCCACGACGGCGCCTTCATGCTACGGTCTTCGTTCAGCGGCCGTACGCCCAGATACGTCGCTTGCAGCTGGGAGGTGAGGCCCTCGGGCCACCGGAGAATCGCGGCCGCATAGGCGGTGTATTCGGGCGCGAGCGGAATGGCGTCACCGTTGACAAACTCCGCCTTGGTCCAGGTGAAACTGCCGTTGATATACAGGGGCCCCCAGACCTGCCCGCGAGCCGCCACTTCGACGCCGCGCCGCCTCGTGGCTCCCCGGATTTCCGTCGTCCCTTCATCTCCCACGAAGACCAATTCCTGCTTGAGGTCCAATGCCCAGGCCGTCGCGATGAATTCCAATCCCTCCGACCCCCATGGACGGGACCGGACCCCCACTTCATAGGTCCTGGCTCTCGCGAGCGGAGAGGAAGCCGGCGCGACGGCGGATCGCGCATCGTTGCTATGATACCCTTCGCCATAATTGGCGAAGAACTCCGTTCCGGCCCAAGGTCCCAGGATGAGGTTGACCTTAGGCAACACGATCCCGGACGTGGTCCGCCCAGCAGCCTGCTCGACGCACGTCGGACAGCGGTTCCGGACATCAAAGGTGAAGGTTTCAGCCCGGAGCCCGCCGGCAAGCCGCAACCAGGACAGCGGCTGAACCTCGGCCTTGACGAACGGAGCGTAGGAGGCCTCCAAGATATCGTTATCGGTGATGGTCCCCGTCGGTGTTCTCGTCGTCTGCGTCCCCAATCCGGCGTGAATGTCGTCAACTCTCGTTTGAAAGCCGATCGTCCCGATGGTCGGGATGCCGAGTATTTCGGCGCGCTGCCTGTAGCCGAGGTCTCCCCCATACATCACGCGGCGGTCGGTTTGTGTAAACCCGTCGCCATTCACAGGGTCGTTGAGAAAGAACGTGAAATTGGTGAAGAGGTCCAGGCGGTAGTATTGGCCGTAGGCGTTGGCAAAGAATTGTCCGCCCGACGTCGTGTCGTAGTGATAATTCAGGCGGCCGGTGCTCCGGAGTGTCTTGCCTCCTTCGGACGGATCAATCGCCCCAAACCGGTCGAGCGAGCCGTCCTGCACCGCTCTCAAGGGAATCTCGCCCGACCCGTTCCATTGCGACTTGTGGAACGTGGCGGTCAGGCTCAATTCGTCACGCCCCGCTAGATTCGTGGTGGCCTTGCCGAGCAGATTGGTTCGAAAATATCGGTTGGGGTTCTCAAAAGGGCCATTGGTGTAATAGCCCTCTGCGGCAAACAGCGTCCGCACCCGTTCCTTGGTGGGCGAGAGCATGAGCAAATACCGTTGCGTATCGAACTGCCCGCCCGCCGCCTGAACGACCCCCTCTTGCACGACATCTCGGGTTCGAAAGTTGACTGCGCCGGCCGTCGCAAAATCGCCGAACTCGGGGAGATACGCGCCTTTATACACATCGAGCCCTTCGATGGTCTCCGGAATGATGAAGTTGAGATCCGTATACCCCTGTCCGTGGGCATGCGACCGCAGGTTGATCGGCATGCCGTCCGTGAAGAACGCGACGTCGGTTCCATGGTCGGCGTCGAATCCTCGCAGGAAGTACTGATCGGCTTTGCCCGCCCCGCCCGAATGTTCGACTGCGATAAAACCTGGAATCAACCGCAGCACCTGGGCCGGCCGTCCTTGCGGCTGGAGCAAATACTCCTTGTCGGGGATGAACTGCTGTGACGACGCGGCCACCGGACGGTCCTCCACGACTTCCACGTCTCCCATCTCGATCTCCGGAACGTCCGGATCATGGGCCGAACAAATCTCTGCTGCTGTGACGATGATGACAACCAGGAGACACAGGGCACGCCCGCGCATGGTTCCCTCACCTGATCCCAGGGTGGATGAGGCACCCCACGATGATCCGAATGCAGCCGACTCATCCGGCCGGCACAGACCCTCGTGGCCTGGCTGTCGGGAAGCGTGAGCGATGGGGCGATTCAGTGCGATGAGGAGAGCAGCACTTGAACCCGATGCGCCGTCCGGGTGATCAGATGCTCGAGCGTGAAGGCTTCGGCCCCCACGATCTCCACGTGCGCGCGATTGACCGGCAAGAGCAACTTTTTCGCCGGCGCCCTCAGAATCGCGCCGGCAATGCCAGGGGTCACCTCGCCCAGCATGGCTCCGGGCAGGATCAGATTGAGCGACGCGAGAACGAAATCGGCGGTGGGAAGCATCTGCTTGATCCGTTGCTCGCCCGTGCCGCTTGCAGTGGCCCCCGCTCGCTGCATCGCGAGCGTGGCTGCTTCGTTGGTGCCCAAGGCAATAATCTCATCCCCGGGCCCGACCCGAGCACGCAACTCTTCCACCAGGCGTTTGCCGAGCCCTCCGCCGCGGCCGTCGATCACGCAGACACGCATGTCTAGACCAGCTTCCGCCCCGTGGTCGTCATGGTCAGCTTGCCGTGCTTGACCCCTTTGAGGGTGACCAGGGCGTCGGCCACTTTCCGGATTCCGGATCCCTTGCCTTTGACCACCAGCACCTCCAGGCAGTGATCGTGATCCAAGTGCACGTGCATGCCGGCCAGCACGTGGCCTTGAAAATCATGTTGGATCTGCGTGAGCTTGCGCGTCAGGTCGCGGACGTGATGATCGTAGACGAACGTGATGGTGCCCACCGTCTCACGATTCTCGTCCCATTCCTCTCCGACGAGAGTGTCGCGAATCAAATCACGCAGCGCTTCCGACCGGTTGGTGTACTTCCGGCGCTCGATGTGGCGATCGAACGTCTCCAGAAGGTGCTGATCCAACGATACGCCGAACCGGGTGAGCTGTTTCTTCTTCGGTGCCACGATTTTTGTGAAAGTAGCACCACCAAAGCAGCTCCGTCAATCGTCTTGTGGCCTGGTCTTGTGCAGCGCCCGGAGATCCACAGCCGGTCAGAGCTCTGACCGGGAGACCAACGGCGCGTCGGCCGGAGAGTTGAGGCTGGACGCCGTTACTCGCTTTGAACGGGAATATAGAGGACGTTGCCTTGGCGGTTGACGAGCAGCAACGCCAGATCGGTCGGTTTGAGGGGATCGGCGAGACGCTGGAAGGTGCTGAAGTTGTGCACGGGCTGACGGTTGAGCTCGAGAATGATATCGCCGGGCTGCAGCCCCGAGGCTTCCGCTAAACTTCCCTCTTCGATATCGGTGACCACGACGCCGTTGTTCACCGGCAAATCCATCTGTCGGGCCAGCGGCGGCGTAATCTCGTCGAACACGACGCCGGCCAGGGGATGCGCCGTCGAAGCCGATGCCGCAGCCGCCTGGGCCTTCTTGGCACGCTCCCGCGGAGCTTCCTGCACGACCAGCTCAGCCTGGTAGGCTCGGCCGTCCCGGATGAGATCCAGCCGGTGTTTGCTGCCGATGACGGCCTGGCCAACCAGGTTCCGAAGGTGGCCGCTGTCCATGACATCCCGCCCGTCGAACCGCACGACGACGTCGCCGCGTTTCAGCCCGGCCCGTTCTGCCGACCCTTTGGACTGCACGTCGGTGACGATCGCGCCTTTGACGTCCGGCAGCTTGAACAGTTTGGCCAGCGGAGGACTCACGTCCTGGGTCGAGGCTCCGAGAAACCCGCGCACCACGCGTCCGGTCTTGATGAGGCTCTGCATGGCGGCCTTGGCCATGTTGCTCGGAATGGCAAATCCGACTCCGACGCTGCCTCCGGTGGGGCTGGCAATCGCCGTATTGATGCCGACGAGCTCACCGTGAATGTTGACGAGGGCCCCGCCCGAATTGCCGGGGTTGATCGGCGCGTCGGTCTGGATAAAGTCCTCGACGTCCGCGACCCCCACGTCGGCCCGTCCAACCGCGCTGACGATCCCGAACGTCACGGTGCGGCTCAATCCCAGCGGATTGCCGATGGCCAGGACGAAGTCTCCGACCGCCAGGTGGCTCGAGTCGCCCCAGGACACCGTAGGCAGGTTCGTGGCGTTGATCTTGACCACGGCCACGTCCGTTTTGGGATCCGTGGCCACGACTTTCCCCTTGTATTGCCGGCGGTCGGCCAGGATGACTTCCACGTCGACGGCATCCGCGACGACATGGTTGTTCGTCACGATGTACCCGTCGGCGGACACAATGACGCCCGATCCTTGCCCGTACTGGCGTCGTGGCGGGGGCTCCTTGAACAGACCGAACGGCAGGGTGTCGTCGTTGAACGCCTGGTCGCGGACCATCACCGTGGACGCGATGCTGACGACGGCGGGGATGACTTTCACCGCCGTGGCTTTGACCTGGCTCTGGAGGTCCAGTCCGTTGGAGACGGAGAGAAGACGGTTGGCCGCGCCGGCCGGCGCCGAGAACAGTCCAGCCGTCAACACTCCGACGACCAGCGCTCTGACCACCGCCGCTGCCACGTAACGACCCCTAGTTCTGAGAAGAGCGAAATACGTCGGCCAGCCTATCATGGGGAAGCATTCGACGCACCTATAATTCGATCCCCCGCAGTCTGAGCGCGTTCGAGATCACCGAGACGGAGCTGAAGGTCATCGCCGCGCTGGCGATCATGGGACTTAACAGCAGGCCGACGACTGGATAGAGCACCCCGGCGGCGATCGGGACGCCGATCATGTTGTAGGCGAACGCAAAGAAAAGATTCTGCCGGATGTTCCGCATCGTGGCCTGACTCAGTCGCCGGGCGCGGACCAACGCTCGCAAGTCGCCCTTGACCAAGGTCATTCCCGCGCTTTCGATCGCCACATCGGCACCGGTGCCCATGGCGATCCCGACGTCGGCCAATGCGAGGGCAGGGGCGTCGTTCACGCCGTCGCCCGCCATCGCGACGACGTGGCCTTCCGCCTTGAGGCGGGCGATGATCTCACCTTTTTGGCTGGGCAAGACGCCGGCGATCACGTGATCAATTCCCAGACGCGCCCCGACGGCGGCGGCAGTGCGCTGGTGGTCGCCGGTCAGCATTACCAGTTGGAGGCCTTCTGCGCGCAGATCCCGCACGGCCTCGGCCGTGGACGGCTTGATCGGATCGGCGACGCTCACCAGACCGGCGGGCTCCCCGTCGATCGCGACGAACATCACGGTATGGCCGTCCTGACGCAAGCGCTCCGCCTCCTGCTCGAGCGCATCGAGCCCTTCGCGGCCTTTCGCAACCGCCTCCCGCACAAACGACGCTGTTCCAACCGCCACGGGCGTTCCTTCCACGGACCCCTTCACGCCTTGGCCCGGAACGGATTGGAACTGCTCCGCCGTCTTCAACGCCACCCGGCGTTCGAGCGCCCCCGCGACGATCGCTGAGGCCAGCGGATGTTCGCTGCCACGCTCCAGGCTCGCCGCAAACATGAGCAGGTCCTGCTCCGTCCGGGGCGGAACGAATCTGACGGCCGTCAATTTCGGCCGGCCTTCGGTGAGTGTGCCGGTTTTGTCGAAGACGATCGTGTCGGCCCGGCCGAGGACCTCCAGCGCCTCGGCTTTTTTCACCAGGATCCCGGCCGTGGCGCCGCGGCCGGTGCCCACCATAATGGACATGGGCGTGGCCAACCCCAACGCGCACGGACAGGCGATGATGAGCACGGCCACGGCGTTGACCAGCGCATACGCGAGTCTCGGCTCGGGCCCCCACCAGGCCCATGCCAATGCAGTCAGGACGGAGGCCGCCACGACGAGCGGGACGAAGTAGGCCGCCACGCGATCCGCAATCCGTTGAATGGGCGCGCGAGTCCGCTGCGCGTCGGTTACCATCTGCACGATCCTGGCGAGCAGGGTCTCGCGCCCCACGCGCTGCGCCTGCATGAGAAGGCTGCCGGTCCCGTTCATGGTGCCCGCCGTCACCGACGCGCCAGGCGACTTTTCTACGGGGATCGCCTCGCCCGTGATGGTGGATTCGTCCACCGAACTGATGCCCTCCACGACCACGCCGTCCACCGGGACGCGTTCACCCGGCCGGACGCGCAGCCGGTCGCCCACCCGCACGTGCTCCAAGGGCACATCTTCCTCCCGCCCATCCGGTCCGACCCGGCGTGCCGTCGGCGGCGCCAGCCGGAGCAAGCCTTTGATGGCGGAACTCGTCTGGCCGCGCGCCCGCAGTTCGAGCACTTGCCCCAGGAGCACCAGCACCGTGATCATCGCGGCCGCCTCGAAATACACCGCCACCGTCCCGTCGGGGCGATGAAACGAGGCGGGCAGAATCGACGGAGCCATCGTCGCGAGCGCGCTGTATCCGAAGGCCGCTCCGGTCCCCATGGCGATCAACGTGAACATGTTCGGCGCCCGGTTCACCACCGACAGCCACCCCCGCTGAAAAAACGGCGCCCCGCCCCACAACACCACCGGCGCGGCCAACAGCAACTGCACCCAATTGATCAGCGTCCCTCCGAGCCGATGCTGTAACGGCATGCCTGGCAGCATGTCGGACATGGCGAGCGCCATCACGACCACCGCCGGCCCGAGGTTCCACCAGAATCGGCGGCTCATATCCTCAAGCTCTGGATTCGGCCCCTCGTCCAGAGTGACGACTTTCGGCTCCAAGGCCATCCCGCAAATAGGACAGGCGCCCGGCTTGGTCTCCAGCACCTCCGGATCCATCGGGCAGACGTATTCCACCTTGGCGCCGGCCGGCACGGGAACCGTTTTGGGAGGGCGCTCCGACGGCGGGATTAGATAGTGCTCGGGATCATCACGAAATTTGTCGAGGCAGCTCGTCGCGCAGAAGTAGTACGTCTTGCCGCGATACTGCATCGATCCTGCAGCCGTGTCGGGGCGAACGGTCATGCCGCAGACCGGATCCACATGACCATCCGTGTCTTTCGGCGTCGATGACATCATCGGCAACGGTTTGCGGGAAGTCGGGACGGTGACGAGATTCAGCGGGGCCGGCTTCAGCGCCGCTTCCGGGTCGGAGTGGAAACGGTCCAGGCAGGACCGCGCGCAGAAATAGTACGTCTGGCCCTTATAGTCCGCCTGCCCGGCCGCGGTCGCCGGATCGACGGTCATGCCGCATATCGGATCGATCGCCATCCCGTCTCACTTCTTGCTGTCGTTCTCGAGGATGCTCCGGATGACTGTAATGACGTTCTCGGCCGTCATGTTGGCTCCGTCCACTTTGATGTTGCCATCCAACAGGAGCGACGGCGTCGAAGACAGCTTGACGCGCTCCCCCCAGCGCCGGCCCTCTTCAAACGCCTTGGCCGGCTTGCCGCTTTCGAGTCCCGCTTCGAACGCCGCCACGTCGAGGCCCACCTCCTTGATCAGCAAAGCCCGGATGGAGCGGTCGAGCACCCCGTCGATCTTGTCTTTGTGAATGGTCCGAAACAGCACCGCTTTCATTTCATTGCCTTTGCCCATCATCTTGGCTTGCTCATACATGTCGAACGCGGTCGGAAGTTTCCCGCGAATGACCGGAAAGCCGACCATCGTGATGTCGATCTTGTTCCCGAATTCCTTTTGAAGCAGCGGAATGCCCGTTTCCTCAAAGTGGTGGCAATGCGGACAATAGAAGTCGGCGAACTCCACGATTTTGACTTTGCCCTTCTGATGCGTCGACGGCTCATCTTTGAGCAGCTCGTACTTGCCTTTCAGTTCCGCCTGGGCGACCTGTCCTCCCACCATGCCGATGGCGGCGAAGAGCATCACCGCCATGATCCCGCAACGAACCCAAACACGTCTCTTCATGTCCCACTCCTTGTGAAAGCTGCGATGAAACCCGCGATAAACCGTCACGTATACCATACTGCGAGTTCGACGGCTTTGCTATAATCCGCCCATGCTACGACCCGGGACGCTGTTGCCGGCGGCGTTGCTCTGTCTGCTCTTCGGCTGCGCGTCGACCGATGAGGGAGCAGGACCGTCCACTCCTCCGCAGCCTCCATTCGCGCACATCACGGCGGCGCTCGACACCTACAAAGGGCAAACCCTCACCCTCGGAGGCCAGGTGTTGGCTGCGCGGCGGCTCAAAGACGGCACCCGACTGGAAATTCTGCAACTCCCGCTCGCGTCTTCCCAGCAGCCGGTGCCGGATCTCCGCAAGTCGGAAGGGCGGTTCGTGGCGATGCAGCGTGAGTTTCTGGATCCCGCGACGATTCCACCCGGCACCCTGGTGACGGTCACTGGAGAATTGTCGGGCTCCGTGGTCCTCCCGCTGGATGACACCGACTATACCTATCCTGTCGTGGAGATCAGAAACTTGCGGGTCTGGGAGCAGCAAGCCGAGCGGCCGATGCGCGTTCGCCCGTACCTGGGGCCGGGCCCTTATTGGGGACCGTATTGGAGCCCCTACTGGCGGCCCTATCCGTACTGGTAACCGAGACGCGCGTCCCGTTCATCTGAACGTCGATCCCACGATGCGTTCGACGCGATCGTCGCGCCCTCCCAGGTCCCGATACTTGCGATATTGCGCCAGCGCCCTCGGCATGTCCTTGCGGTGCAGTTCGTAAAACACGCCAAGGTTGTAATGCGCTTCGGCATAGTCCGGCTTGAGCGCGACCGCTGATTCGTATTGCTGCTCGGCATCATCCAGCTTTCCCAAACTCGTGTAGACCACGCCGAGATTCATGTGCGCTTCCGCATACTCCGGCCGGTACCGCAGCACCTCCAAAAACTCGCGTTCCGCTTCATTGGGCTTGTTCTGGCTTCGGTAGATGAAACCCAGGTTGTAGTGGGCATCCACGAGGTCGGGCTTGGCTGCGACCGCCTGCCGGTAGGCATAGGCGGCATCGGCCAGTTCGTTATTGCGTTCGGCGATTCGCCCATTGAGATACCACGCGTTCGCGTGTTTCGGATTGATCTTGGTGAGGCGGGCAAGGGTCTGGCGGGCCGCCTTCGTATCTCCCGCGTTGTCGTACAGAGTCGCCAGCTCGAACAGCGCCTCCTGGTTCGATGGCGCAACCGCAAGCAGCGCCTGATAGAGCTGCTGCGCCCCCGCCTGATCCTGCCGCTGCCTTCGCAGCTTGGCGAGCTCCAAATACGAGTCCGCATGGCTGGGATCCGCCTCGATCGCTCTGCCCAACAGCTGCTCGGCCTGCGCGGTCTTTCCTTGCGTGAGCGAGACCCCCGCCAGGTCCCTGAGAGCTTCGGCGTACTTAGGCTTGAGCTTGAGCGCAAATTGGAAGGACTCGGCCGCGTCATTCGGCCGGCGGGCCTGTAGTTGCACAACGCCCAGCAGATGATGCGCTTCGGCGGATGAAGGATGTTGCTGAACCGCCGCTCGCGCCAGTTCCTCGGCGGCCTTCACATCACCCTGTCGGAGCCGCAGATTCGCCTGGTCGAGCTGCCGCTGAAGAGTATCGGCCGAAGCGGCGGAGACTATAGCCGTCTGAACCGCTGTGGAAAGCAACCCCGTGAGCAGGACGACCCGCAGACATCCACATGCCGCCCATCGCGTCATCGTCTCTCCCACCGCAATTATTCTGATGGACTATAACCGTGGGGGAGAGTGAAATCAATGCGCTTACTCATCCGAGACGGCGGACGATTCGGAGAGCGGCGTCTGATTTGATGTCCTCCTTCGGTTCGCCGCGATCCATCACATGCTCCCCCATCTCCATGCCGCCACTCAGGCGGTCAGGCGCATGAGATCCCGCGCCGGCCTCAAAATAACCCCAGCGTGATGCCTCCGTAAATCGCCCGCCCGTAGCCCGCGAAGAAGGCCTGCTGGGTTGCCGCCGCGCCGGCCGTCTCTCCGCCGATCACCTGACCGGAAGCCACGTATTTCTTGTCCCCGATATTGTCCATCTGCAGATACAGCTTGATGAAGCGGACCCAGGAATTGTTTACCTCGAAATGCTTGTGGACGTTGACGTTGCCCACCACATACGACGGAATGCCGAACGTATTGCTGTTGTTCAGGAAATAGCTGTTGTAGTAACTGGCCTCCACCCAGCCGCCCCAGCCGCTCGGAAGATGGTCATACTCCGCCTTGGCGAACAGCACGTCGGTCGGCACGTTGGGAACCTTGTTGCCGTCCCTGGTAAGAAAACCGGCCGCCGTCCGATCCCGGAAATTGATGTAGCTGGCGTCGATGTGCGTATACGCGCCCGACAGACGCAGACCGGGTAGCGGGCGCCAGTCATAAAACAGCTCCACGCCCCGATACTGGGAAGAGTCCGCATTGACCGACGCCGTGTTGTTGCCGGAAATCGTCTGGGTGATGATCTCATCCTTGAAGAACGTCCAGAACCCGACCAACTGAACGGTCAGATCTCTCGTCAGACGGGATTCGGTTCCGATCTCCATGTTCAGATTCTTCTGCGGCTTGAGGTCGAAGTTCGTCCCCGGCAGGCCGGTCGTCGGATCGCGAAGCAGGTTGTTGAACTGCGGAATTCCGTATCCGGTCGAGGCCCTGACCCAATGGCGATATCCCTCGGCAGGCTTCCAGGAAAGCGACACCTCGGGCGCCCAGTTGTAATACGTTCGATTGGCGCTCACCGGCGACGGAATGGCGCCGGTATAGTTGATCGAGTTCACGCTGATCATCGATTGCTCGAATCCCAGTCCGCCGGCTAGGATGACGTTCGGCACGAACTCCAACTCCTCCCGCACACGCCCCCCGATGTTGCGGATCGTGCCCCGGTTGTTCTGCAGCAGCGCCCCGCGCGTCCCTTGCCCATCGGCAAGATTTTGGAAGGTGTTGCCTTCCTGCTCCATGTTGTTCACGAAGAATCCGACGTAGCTCCTCAGCGGCATCTCGCCAAACCGCCCGTCGTGCCGCAGGTCCGCATAGTATTTGTAGTTCGGGTTGACGTTGTCGGTGATTTGCGAAAAGTACTGATTGATGTCTTTGACGTCGTAGTCGGCTTCCATCGTAAGCACAGTGTTCGCGTTGAGCTGGCGCTCGTACATGCCGCCGACGATGGTCCGGCGGTCGACGCGCTGTTGGTGCAGCAACACCGCGTTGGCGCAGCCCGGATTGTACGTGCCCGGCGTACAGGTCGTCTGCGCGCCGCCCGCCTGGCGCTCGTCGGTGTTGAACTGCGCTTGCGTCAGCCGGGTCGGCACGCGCGTGTCCAGCCAATTGGTAATGGCCTTGAAGTAAAAATTCTGCTTGTCGTCGATGTTGAATCGAAAATTGAAGTTGAGCGTCTGCGTCGTGTAATCGCTGTTCCGGATGAACCCGTCTTCACCGACGTTGCTGGCGAAGAGCGACACGTCGAGCCGCTCGGTATGCTGGCCGACCGCAAACGCTTCCTTGTGGAACCCGTAGGAGCCGCCCGAGAAAAAGCTCTCGAACCCGTTGATGTCGCTGCCCCGCCTGGTCCTAAAATGCACCATGCCGCCGAGTGCATAGTTGTCATAGAGGGACGAGGAGGCGCCGCGGATCACTTCCACGCTGCGCATGAACCACGGATCGTGGATGTCCAGGCGGGACAGTCCGTCCGATTGAGTCTGGATGAATCCGTCTTCATAGATTTTGATGTCCCGGATGGCGAACGTCGTCTTGGCCCCCTGCCCCCGGATCATCATGCTGAAATCCCGAGGCCCGTTGGCCTGGCGCAGCACCACTCCGGGCAACGACTCCATGGACTCGCGCATCGTCCGGGTCGGCTGCGACTCGGTTTCTGACGGCTGCGTCGCCGCCAGCGACAGTCCTTCGGGACGCTTGAGCAGGCGCTGGCTGACGATGCTGGTGTCGGCCAGTTCGTAGTGCGGGATGGCCTCCATGCCTTCGGCCGGTGGTGGCTCGGTTTCAGTGACGATGGCCGGCCGTTCCGCTTCAGGCTTGGTTCCTTGCTTGGCCTGTTCGATGTCGTCCAATTCTTTCAAAATGGTCTTCAGTTGCTGCCGCAATTCCTGCTCGCGCGGGGTCGTTGCTTCGCTGGGGGCCGTCACCTGTGCCGTGGCCGACATCCCTCCTTGAAAGCCAGACAGAAGCATGACCGCGCATGCCAACACCCAGACCCGTCTCCTGACACCCATGATTCCGCTCCATTACGATACGTGCATACACGCCTGGCTCCGCCCTCTGGAGGGTGCCTGGCGTCATCTACAGGCTGATGGTGGATTTAGATCGATGAGGCGGACGGAGGCCCACGCGAGTCAGGGACGCGGGCGGAGAGACGCGTGAGGAGAGCAGTCGTGATGAATGCCACCCCGACGAAGAACTGCAGGCTCACTGGGTGCGGCACGTCGACGATCACGCCGACGGTGGGATTGGCTTGGCAGGCCCAGGCGCAAAAAGCGGAGTGGGCGACATGAGACGCGTGGTGATGATGGCCGGGATGCGACCCTGAAGCGGGCGCATCCACCGCGGGACAACCCGCTGCGGCCACCGCGAGGATCACGTAGAGCACCGCCATGCCTATCGACAGGACGGCAAACGGGCGGTTCATGGCGTCCCTTTCAGCACATGTCGCACCAGCTCGACGGCGGCGGCACTATCCCACGCGCGCGGGCCGACGGCCCGCCCCACCTGCCGGCCGTCCTGGGCGAGCACGACGGTGGTCGGGAGCCCGCGCACCATGAACATCCGCGAAAGCTCTTGGTCCTCGTCGAACAGCACCGGCAGCCTGATGTCGAGCTGGCGCAGAAACTCCTTGATGCCCTGCGGCTGCACATCGGCGGTGACGGTCACCACCCGAACCTGCTCGGGATCGAACTGCGCCTGTAACCGCGCCAGTGACGGCATTTCTTCTTTGCAGGGACCGCACCAGGTGGCCCAGAAATTGAGAACAACCACCTTGCCGGTATAATCCTCCAAGCGCACTGCACGACCATCCAGCGACGGCATCGAAAGGGCCGCAGCTGAGTGGGGGGACGGCGCCATGCGGGTCATGCGAAGTTGCGCAAACAGATCCTGCGCGCCCGGCGAAGCGCCATCCGCCGCGGCCCCGATCACGCTGAGCAGCGCGGCCAGAGAGGCTGCCACTCTGCGGCGAGACGTCATGCTAGGGAGCCGGCGCATGAGTGCCCTCGGCGGTGATAGCCGGTGCTGGAAAGCGCATCGTTTGAAGGACGAGGCGGTGCGCCGGCATGGCGTGTTCCTTCCAGCCCATCACGACGGTCCCTTGGCTGTTGATCGAGACGGTAGGCGTCTGAGCGTTCTTCTCGTTGAGCTTCACCGGCTTGCTGAACGAACGGCCCCGGTCGATTGAATAGCTCATCACCACTTCACGGCGCACAGGGGACTGCTCTTCCCATACGATCACCACCTGGCCATTCTGATCCACGGCCATTTGCGGATGATCAGGGAACGTCCCCTTGGATACGTTCAGTTGCCGCTTGGGGGAGAAAGTCGCGCCCTGATCGTCCGAATACGCCAGATAGATGGCCGGCGTCTCGTCCGCGCCTTCCGTGTACCACACCACGTAGAGCCGGCCCTGCTGATCGACTCCCAGGGAAGCTGGGCGATGAGGACATGCTTGATACATCCATCGGTCGTGGCCGACGATGACCGGCGGCGAGAAGCTGCGGCCGCCATCGGTCGAGCGGGACACGACGGTTTCACGGATGTTGCCCTCGAAAATTTTTCGCCAGGCGACATATAGAATTCCGTCCGACGACGTGGCGAGGGCCGTGCGGCAGCAGACGCAGGTATTGTCGTCGATTTTGATGTTCTGACTGATGCTGCGGCCCCGATCCGTGGACTTCGCCACGAATGTGCCGGGGTCTTTCTTGCCTTCGCGGCCGTCGATCCACGCCAGATGGATGGCGCCGTCGGGCGCCACCTGCAACGAATCGAACGTGTGATTGATCGCCTGCCCGTCATCGTTGACCACCGTGGACGGGTCGAACGTCTTGCCTCCGTCGCCGGATCGGCTCAATCGGAGCTCGCTCGAGAAGGGCTGTTCCGGAGTGCTCTTGGGATGCGTTGAGGACCAGGTCACGAAGACGTCGGTGCCGCGGATCGCCAGGGCGGGCGCCTCCTGCCGGTAGTACGGCGTCTCCTCCGGACGGTTGACGCGAACCGGCGCACCAAGCGGCCCCCCAGGCTCATCGGACTTGGCAAAGAAAATCGTCCGCGTGTCTTTGTCTTCCTCCACCCACGTCGCCGCGAGGTATCCCTGTTCGTCGATCTGCACGGACGGGCCCACGACGGCTTTCACATTGCGCGTCATCTGATGCTTCTTCCCGAACAGCACCGGGAGGTTGCTCGCTCTGGCGAGGGTGGGAAGGACCGCGTGAAGGGCCAGCAGGCAGACCAGAGCTATCCGCATGCCGACCCGGCAACCTGTGCCATGAGGGCGTCGAGCGAGACAGGGCATACAGACTCCTCAGTTCGCCAAGCTGTACACGATCGGCAGACTGACGACGATTTGCGGCGGACCGATCGGCTGCTTCATATGGAGGGGACAAGCCAGTTTCACGGCCTCCATAGCCGCCGCATCAAGCACCGCATGGCCGGAACTCTTCGTCACCGAGACATCGGCCAGGTGGCCGTCGGCCCGAATGACCACCTTCAAGACGACCCGTCCTTCCAAACCGTTGAGCCTGGCCGAAGCCGGATAGCGCTTCAATTCGGCCACCCGCCGCCACAGAGATTCCCCGACCCATCGATGGTCGGCCTTCGCCTGAGGTGCCGGCGCTTGAGCTTGCGGCGCCAGCTTGGCGATCTGCGGAGGCGCTTCGGCAGGGGTCGAGGCTGCGGGCGCCGGCTCCTCCAACGACGGAGATGGAGATGGGGCAGGAGACGGCGGCGGCGCGGCTTCGGCCGCGGGAGCATGCGGAGCAGGTTGCGGGACCGATTCCTGTGGAGGCGGAGGCTCGATCGCCGGAGCTGCGGGAGCTTGGTAGGCATACGCTGGGGCGGAAGGCTCGGCAGCCGGCATTTCACGAATCGGTTCCTTCGCGACCTCCTGCTTGACCGGCTCTGGCTCGACGAGCTCCTGCTTGGCCGGTTGTCTCGGAATCGGCTCCGGTTCACGGACCTCGGCTGTTTTGATTTCCTCTGGCGGCGCCGGTTTCGCCGGTGCCGGCTCGATCGGGTGCACCGGCGGGGTCGGCTGCACGGGCTGCACCTTGGGAAGATCAGGATGAATCATCGCCATACTCTGCTGAGGGGCGACCCGCGGCATCGCGGATTCCATCGGTTCCGGCGACGGGGCCGGGGACGGCGCTTTCCGAACGGGCGCAGGCGGCGGCTCGACGATCGGAGAAGGTTCGGACGCCGGTTGGGAAGCCTCTTCTGCCGGAGACTCGACGAGCGCAACGTCCCACTTGAACGGTTCATGCTCCAGCACGATGGTCACTTTCGGCATCATGAAGGCGATCGCGACGATCAACCCCACGTGCAGAAGGACGGAGAAGCCCCACCCTTGGACGAGATACTTGCCAGACAGCGATTCAGATTCGATTGCGTGCATCATTGCGTTGTCCCACTCGTACGGAGCCCGCTGGGCGACAACCCGACGTCCCAAAGTCGTGTGCCGAGCCGAGCGGACACGCGTGCACACGGCCTGGGCGCTTCGTCGGGATGGATCAGCGTGCAGCCAGCGAGGGAGGCCCGCGCGAGGTGGTGCGCTTCTGCGCAACCCGGGTGAGAAGGACTGAAGCAGAGGATTCGGCGATGCTGAGTGGCGCCTGTTCGATGAGCAGGGGAAGCCCCGTCCCATCAAGCCCCTGACCCGCCGCACACATCCATGAGCAGAGCACCGTCCCATGGGTCGCCTTCTGGTGGTGCGCGTGATGGGACTCATGCGCGATGGCTTGCGCGGAGGCCAAACCGCCGACCACGAGCATGCAGAGCGCCAACAGGACGGCCGTAGCTTTGATCGTGCGACGGGTGGTCATAGGATTGATCGCAGGGGAACCTAGTGGCGAATGCTACTGGAGTGCCCGAGGCCGAGTCAAGCTCGCCACGCTATCGAACCCCTGGTCTTCCTGATAGGATTCAATAAAACTTTGCTGTATACTCCCTCGATATTCCTGAGCGGACCCCCGCTCTTTATCCTGGAACCGAGATGCTGACACAACTGTTAAACTTCCTGTTCGGGAGCAAGAACGATCGGGAAATCAAGGCCTTGATGCCGATCGTGGCCCGGATCAACGCCCTGGAATCCAGCCTTACCCCGTTGTCGGACCAGGCCCTTGCCGACAAGACGCAGGAGTTTAAGAAGCGGTTGGCGTCGGGGGAGACGCTCGACGATATCCTTCCCGAAGCCTTCGCGGTTTGCCGTGAGATGTCCCGTCGTAAGCTCACCATGCGGCATTTCGACGTGCAGCTCATTGGCGGCATGATCCTGCACAAGGGGCGTATCGCCGAAATGAAGACCGGCGAGGGGAAAACCCTCGTGGCGACCCTTCCACTGTATCTCAATGCCTTGGAAGGCAAGGGCGCGCACCTCGTCACCGTCAACGATTATCTGGCCAAGCGGGATGCGCAATGGATGTCCCAGCTCTACCATGCGCTGGGACTGTCCGTAGGCGTCATCCAGCACGACGCCTCCTTCCTCTACGATCCGACGTACGACGCGTCCGACAAGCGGCTGCAGTCGCTCCGCCCCTGCACGAGGCAGGAAGCCTATCGCGCCGACATCACGTACGGCACCAACAATGAATACGGGTTCGATTTCCTGCGCGACAACCTGATCGTCAGCGATTTGAGCCAGTGCGTGCAGCGTGAATTGAACTACGCCATCGTGGACGAGGTGGACAGCATTCTGATCGACGAAGCCCGCACCCCGCTCATCATTTCGGGCCCCACCGACCAGACGACCGATCTGTACTACCGCATCAACGCCATTATTCCGCAGCTCAAGCCGGAGCGCGACTACACCATTGAAGAGAAAACTAAGACGGCCGCGCTGACCGAAGAGGGCAATGCCCGGGTGGAGAAACTGCTGGGCGTCGACAATCTGTACGACCCGGCGAACATGGACCTGGTGCACCACGTCGTGAAGGCGCTCCAGGCTCACACCCTCTACAAGCGCGACGTGGATTACGTCGTCAAAGACGGCGAGGTGATCATCGTCGACGAATTCACCGGCCGGCTCATGCCGGGCCGGCGCTGGAGCGACGGTCTGCACCAGGCGGTGGAGGCGAAGGAAGGCGTCAAGATTGCCAACGAAAACCAGACGCTGGCGTCGGTCACGTTCCAAAACTACTTCCGCATGTACAAGAAGCTCGCCGGCATGACGGGCACCGCCGATACCGAAGCGGCCGAGTTCGCCAAGATCTACAACCTCGACGTGAACGTCGTGCCGACCAACCGGAAAATGATCCGGCAGGACTACGCCGACGTCGTCTATCGCACCGAGAAGGAAAAGTTTGCGGCAATCGTCGAGGAGATCAAGGAGTGCAACAAGACCGGGCAGCCCGTGTTGGTCGGCACCATTTCCATCGAAAAATCCGAGAAACTGTCCGGTCTGCTGAGCCGCAACGGCGTCAAGCATAACGTGTTGAACGCCAAATTCCACGAGAAGGAGGCCGAGATCGTGGCACAAGCCGGCCGCAAAGGCGCCGTGACGATCGCCACGAACATGGCCGGCCGCGGGACCGACATTCTGCTGGGCGGGAATCCGGATTTTCTGTTCAAGCAAGTGCTCTATCGGGAGGAGGGTTTGCCGGAGGAGCGGAAGCTCGAGGTGTACGAGCAGATCAAGGCGGAGTGCGAGAAGGAGAAGGAAGAGGTCGTCGCGTTGGGAGGCTTGCATATCATCGGCACCGAGCGGCACGAGAGCCGGCGCATCGACAACCAGCTTCGCGGCCGCGCCGGCCGGCAGGGCGACCCCGGCTCCTCGCGCTTTTACCTCTCCCTGGAAGACGATCTCATGCGCATCTTCGCGTCGGAGCGCGTGTCCCAATTGATGCTCAAGCTGGGCATGGAAGAGGGCGTCCCTATCGAGCATGGCATGGTCACGCGGGCCATTGCGAATGCCCAAAAGAAAGTGGAGGCGCACAACTTCGAGATCCGCAAGCAGCTGCTCGAGTACGACGACGTGATGAACAAGCAGCGGGAGGTCATCTACCAGCACCGCCGTGCCGTGCTCGCCGGCCAGAACCTGAAGGAAGACCTCCATGACATGATGGACAGCCTGGTGGACTCCGCGATGACGGTCTATTGCCCGCCCGAGCAATACCCCGAGGAATGGGACCTCAAGGGGCTCGCCGAAATGATGCAGGGCCAGTTCGGCATCGACATCACGGAAGGCAAGCACGATGAGGGCGCCTCGCTGCGGGAGCTTGGACGCGACGCGCTCGCCGAGGATTTGAAAAAGCTCGTCCATCAGGGGTACGAACGGAAGGAAGCGGAGCTGGGCCCGGAGTTGATGCGCTTCCTGGAAAAGACGTTCATGCTGCAGGTCATCGATCATCATTGGAAAGATCACCTGCTCGCTATGGATCATTTGCGGGACGGCATCGGCCTCCGTGGTTACGGGCAGAAGGATCCGCTGATCGAATACAAACGGGAAGGCTACGAGTTGTTCGCTGGCATGATGCAGCGCATCAAGTCCGACGCGCTCGAGCGATTGTTCC
Source organism: Nitrospiraceae bacterium (assembly GCA_040255845.1). Taxonomy (GTDB): domain Bacteria; phylum Nitrospirota; class Nitrospiria; order Nitrospirales; family Nitrospiraceae; genus Nitrospira_D. The sequence goes on from JBDZVU010000006.1 coordinate 19,179, forward strand.
GCGTCCAGGCGGTGCGAAACGAGAGCCCGGCGCCCGAGCCCCCTCCGTCAATCGTCTCCCGCCCGCAGCCCAAACTCACCTTGAACAGAGGCGAGGAGCCCGCCCCGCCCCAGACGGTCCACCGGACCGACGACAAGGTCGGCCGTAACGATCCTTGTCCCTGTGGCAGCGGGAAGAAATACAAGAAGTGCCACGGAGCATAAGACGGACCGCAGTCCGCCGCGCCCCTAAACCGCCCTTTCTCGCTGATTCCGCCTTGACTTAGCGCAGGTCCCAAGGATACTCTACGCCACTTTTGTGCCGCGCTCTCCGATGGGTGAGGGTTGACCCGTCCCGGAGGGGTGTCTCTGTTTTTCGAGCCGCTTGTCACCTAGCGAAACGGATTTCCTGTGACGACCGGGCATCCTGACCTCATCGCCGCCATTGCATCCGAGATCTCTGCCTCGGGTCCCATCCCCTTCGTCCGTTTCATGGAACTGGCGCTCTACCACCCGCAATACGGCTATTACATGCGCCCGGCACCGCCTGGGTCGGAGCGGATCGGCTGGTCAGGCGACTTCTATACCAGTTCCGATGTCCATCCGATCCTCGGCCAGGCCTTGGCCCGTCAAGCGGAGCAACTGGACGCCCTGCTCGGGCATCCCGATCCCTTCACCGTCGTCGAGATGGGCGGCGGCAAAGGCTTGCTGGCTCGCGATTTTCTCCAGGCCGCTCACCAGTCTCCCGACTTTGCGCGCCGCCTGCGATATGTGCTGGTGGAGCGAAGCCCCGCCATGCGGGAGCTGCAGGCCTACCATCTGCGTCCCTGGACGACCCCGCCTGGCAGGGTCACGTGGGTGGAAGATCTTCGGAGTCTTCCGCCCTCAAGCGTAGTGGGGCTCTTGTTCAGCAACGAATTGCCGGACGCCTTTCCGGTGCACCGGATCGAAATGAGAGACGGGCGAGTGTGGGAGATTTTCGTGGGGGTCGCCGACGGGCGGTTCGTGGAAGAACTGAAACCCCCGGCCGATGCCGCGCTCGAAGCCCATCTCGCGGCGCTGAACCTCGCGCTCCCAGACGGCTATCGCGCGGAAGTGAACTTCGAGGCGCTGGCCTGGATGGAACGGGTGGCCCGGACGCTCGGTCGAGGATTGGCGATCACGATCGACTACGGCCACACGGCGCAGGATCTGTACAACGCCGACCGGTCCGATGGCACGCTGCTCTGCTACTACTCCCAGATGACGAGCGACAACCCCTATGAGCGGGTGGGTGAGCAGGACATGACCTCGCACGTGGATTTTTCCAGCTTGGCGGCGGTCGGCGAAGCACACGGCCTGCACGTCACCGGCTATACGAATCAGCTGAGCTTTTTGATGGGTCTCGGCGTGGAAGACATGATCGGAGGGCTGGATCCGGAAAGTCCTGAATTCCGCGCCGCCATTCATTTGCTGCGCCCAGACGGCATGGGCACGACGTTCAAGGTGCTGGTGCAGCACAAGGGGATCGAAAAGCCCCAGCTCGACGGCCTCCAGTACAAGCCGTTCTTCGGCGAGGCCCTCGCTTCGCCCACGGCGGCGTAAGGAATGCCATGAGGACTGCAGCACAATCCGGCCCCCTAACGACCAGCGGCGGTTGCCATGGGTAACGCGGCCGTTCCCGCCAATTACGTTCCAATCCTCGTCTTTATCGGGATTGCGATCGCCTTCGGCGCCGTGTCGCTCTTGGCCGGATGGATCGTCCGTCCCAGCCGTCCCTATCGCGCGAAGCTGGCGCCGTACGAAAGCGGCAGTCCGTTGTTCCAGGACGCCCGCGTGCAGTTCCCGATGCGGTATTACATCATCGCGATGCTGTTCGTGATTTTCGACATCGAAATCGTCTTCATGTTTCCCTGGGCGGTGGCCTTTCAGAGCCTGGGACTGGTCGGCCTCCTCGAAATGGTCGTGTTCATTGGCATTCTGATCGTGGGGTTCTGGTACGCGTGGAAAAAGGGAGCGTTGGAATGGGATTGAGGGGGCGATGGGGATGTCCTGTGTGCTCGCCCACCGCGCACCAAGGCCACAAGAAGGGCGATATTTCGGGCGGTGCTCGGTGGATGCGCGCAGTACCAGGACATCCCCACCGCCCCTCCTTGGGTGGAAGGTGAAGAGCGAATGAGTTTTCTCGAGCGGCAGTTCGAAGCGAACATCATCACGACGAATTTGGATGCCGTCGTGAACTGGGCGCGGAAGTCGGCCTTGTGGCCCATGACATTCGGCCTGGCGTGCTGCGCGATCGAAATGATCGCCAGCGTGTCGTCGCGCTACGACATCGATCGGTTCGGCGCGGGCGTGTTTCGCGCGTCCCCGCGGCAGTCCGACCTGATGATCGTGGCGGGCACGGTGACCCGCAAGATGGCGCCGGTGATCCGCCGGATCTATGACCAAATGCCCGAACCACGGTACGTCATCTCCATGGGCTCCTGCGCGACGTCCGGGAACCACTACAACAGCTATGCGGTCGTCCAGGGCGTGGACCAGATCGTGCCGGTGGACGTGTATGTGCCCGGTTGCCCGCCTCGTCCGGAGGCGCTGCTCGACGGCCTGCTGAAACTGCAGGAGAAAATTCAGCGCGAGAAGGTCTTCGTGAAATAACGCCATGCAATCTTTGATCGAACGGCTTCTCAGCACGTTTCCGGACGCCGTGCTCGCGGTGAACGTGGACACGGCGCGCGCCGAAGTGTCGGTACAAGTCCGGGCGAACGACATTCTTGCGGTTGCGCGCTACCTGCATGATGCGCCGGAAGCGGCCTTCGATCACATCACCGACATCTGCTCAGCCGATTATCCGTCCGATCAGGAACGCTTCGAGGTCATCTACCATTTGCTGTCCCTCCCTCACGGACGGCGCATCCGGTTGAAAGCCCGGGTGACGGAGGACAATCCCACCATCGATTCCGTCACCAGTGTATGGCGGGGAGCGGAGTTCCTGGAGCGCGAAGTGTACGACATGATGGGCATCCGCTTTACGGGCCATCCGGACCTGCGGCGGATCCTCATGCCGGAAGACTACGACGAAGGCTATCCCTTGCGAAAAGACTTTCCCGCGGAGGGGAAAGGCTGGCGCAGCCAGTTCGACTTCATTCCCCGCCTGGACGAGCCGCCCGTTGAGCAGGTGGATGGTGAGATCCCCGAGGAGCGCAAGAAGGCCTTCCTGGCCGATCCGCAGCCCGCGGGCACCCGGCGGCAGGAGGAGTTGCTTCTCAACATGGGCCCGCAGCATCCCAGCACCCATGGCGTCCTGCGGGTCGTGCTTGAACTGGACGGGGAGCGGATCGTCAAGGCCACTCCCGATCTGGGGTATCTGCACCGCGGGGTGGAAAAGCTCGCGGAAGGCCTCGCGTACATGCAGGTCATTCCCCACACCGACCGGCTCGACTACGTCTGCGCCATGGCGAACAACTATGCCTATGTCCGCACGGTCGAAAAGCTTTTGGGGATCATCGTCCCGGAGCGCGCCGAGTACATCCGCACCATCGTGGCGGAGATGCAGCGCATCGTGGGACATCTGTTCTGGCTCGGCACGCAAGCGCTCGATATCGGCGCGATGACCGTCTTCTTTTGGACGTTTCGCGAGCGCGAGATCCTGCTCGACCTGTTCGAGAAATTATGCGGCGCGCGCTTGACGCTGAACTATTACCGCATCGGCGGCGTGGACGCCGACTTCACGCCCGACCTCGTCCAGCGCCTGAAGACGTTCCTCGACACGTTCCCGCAGAAAGTGAACGAATACGACTCGCTGATCGCCGCCAATCGCATCTGGCTGGGGCGGACGAAGCACGTCGCCGTGATTTCGGCCGAAGATGCCATCAATTTCGGTCTCACCGGGCCGACCTTGCGGGGGTCCGGCGTCGCCTACGATGTCCGCAAGCTCGAACCTTACGGCGTCTATCACAAGGTGGATTGGGAAGTCCCCGTGGGGAAGAACGGCGACACGTACGATCGCTATTGGGTTCGCATGGAAGAGATGCGGCAGAGCGCGCGCATCATCGCTCAGTGTCTGGATCAGCTGCCGCCGGGCCCCATCATGGCCGACGTGCCCCAGTACATCCCGCCCCCCAAACAGCAGGTCATGCGGGACATGGAAAGCCTGATCCACCACTTCATCATCTTCACGCAGGGGTTCAAGCCGCCCAAGGGAGAAACCTATTGCGCCACGGAGGCTCCGAAGGGCGAGTTGGGCTTTTTCATCATCAGTGACGGCAGTCCCCGCCCCTACCGGCTGAAGATCCGCTCGCCGTCGTTTGTGCACATGGGGGCCTTCGATCACATGGCGCGGGGCTATCTGATCTCCGACATCATTACGATTTTCGGCACCTACGACATTGTGATGGGGGAATGCGATCGGTGACGACACGAACAGCGGTGTAGTGGAGCAGCGAGCCGATGTTGCGCGAGAAGTACCAGAGCGAAATTGACGACATCCTGAGCCGGTATCCGGTCAAGCGGTCGGCCTTGATTCCCCTGCTCTACCTGGCGCAGCGCGATCAGGGCTATATCACCGAGTCCGCCATGAAGGAAATCGCCCGGCTGCTGGACCTGACGCCTCCCCAGGTCTACGAGACGGCGACCTTCTACACCATGTTGAATTTGAAGAAGGTCGGGCGGTTTCATATACAGGTTTGTAAATCGCTGATGTGCGCGCTCGTGGGTTCGGATACCGTGCTCGCGTGGATCAAAGCGAAACTCGGCATTCAGCCCGGTGAAACGACCGGCGACGGGCTCTTCACCCTGAGCGCCGTGGAATGTTTGGCCGCCTGCGGAACGGCGCCGATGATGCAGATCAACGACGACTACTACGAGCGGTTAACGGAAGAGAAAGTGGATCGAATCTTGGCGGATCTGAAGACCAACGGGACGAGTCCGCTGAAGAGCGGGCCGTACATGTGGCCGGAGGCGGCACAAAAATAAATCATGCCTCGCCACGAACTCATTCTGTTGAAGAACATGTCACAGCCCGGCTATACGGGCTCGCTCGCCGACTACGAAAAAGCCGGCGGGTATCAAGCCTTGCGCCGAATCTTGGGGCACGTTCCACCGGCCGAAGTGACGGCCATCGTCATGAAATCCGGATTACGCGGTCGCGGCGGCGCCGGCTTCCCGACCGGAGTGAAGTGGGGGTTCCTGCCGAAGGACTATCAAGGACCGCGCTACCTCTGCTGCAATGCGGACGAGAGCGAGCCCGGGACCTTCAAGGATCGGCAATTGATGGAGCGGGACCCGCACCAGGTGCTGGAAGGCATCGTGCTGGCCTGCTATGCGATCGGAGCCGAATCCGCCTACATCTATATACGCGGCGAATTGGTCCTAGCGTCCAAAATCCTGGAGCGGGCGCTGGGCGAAGCACGACACGCCGGCTATATCGGCAAAAACGTGCTGGGATCCGGGGTGAATGTGGAGGTATGGGTGCATCGCGGAGCGGGCGCCTACATCTGCGGCGAAGAAACGGCGCTCCTGGAATCGCTCGAGGGGAAGCGTGGCCTGCCCCGGGTGAAGCCGCCGTTCCCCGCCACGCATGGCCTCTACAACAAGCCGACCGTCGTGAACAACGTCGAGACGCTGTCCAATCTGCCGCACATTTTGACGCGCGGGGCCGAATGGTTTGCGGCCATCGGCTCTCCGCCCAAGAGCACGGGCACGAGAATCTTCTGCGTCAGCGGCCACGTCAAGCGGCCGGGAAACTACGAAGTGCCGATGGGCGTCACCTTTCGGGAATTGATCTATGAACACGCCGGCGGCATGCGGTCCGACAAGCCGCTCAAAGCGTTCATCCCCGGAGGCGCCTCCGCCCCGTTCCTGACGCCAGATCATCTCGACGTGAAACTGGACTTTGAATCGGTGGCGGCGGCCGGCTCCATGCTGGGCAGCGGCGGCGTCACGATCATGGAAGAGGGCACGAGCATGGTGTGGGCCGCCCTCCGGCTGATGGAATTTTTCTACCATGAGTCGTGCGGCAAGTGCAGTCCGTGCCGGGAAGGCAGCTCCTGGCTGGTACAGACCATGCGCCGCATCATCGCCAAGCGGGGCCGGATGGAAGACCTTGAAACGCTGGTGGATCTGTGCAAGAACATCGCCGGCCGCACCGTCTGCGCGTTCGGCGACGCCGAAGTGGCGCCGATCATGAGCACGTTGAAGCACTGGCGCCACGAGTACGTGGAGCTCGTCCGGGAGGCCGAAGCAGCGAATTTGATCCGGCCGGAACCGGCCGTCCGACCCTGAATGCGACCTGAGTGGATGGACCGATCGTAGTCATGCCGAACTCCACCACCGATACCGTCCGCTTGACCATCGACGGCCACACGGTCACGGTCCCGAAGGGGACTTTGGTGATCGAAGCGGCGCGCCGGGTGGGGGTGATGATTCCGCACTTTTGTTATCACCCCAAGCTGAAGCCCGACGCGAATTGCCGGATGTGCCTGGTGGAAGTCGAAAAGATGCCGAAACTGCAGACCGCCTGCAGCACCCCCGTTGCCGAGGGCATGAGCGTGCGGACCGCGTCGACGGTGGTGAACGACGCCCATAAGTCGGTGCTCGAGTTCATCCTGGCCAATCATCCCCTTGATTGTCCCGTCTGCGATCAAGGCGGCCGCTGCGACCTGCAGGACTTTTCCCATCAGTACACCGCCACGACGAGCCGCTTCGTTGAAACGAAACGCGTGTTCCAGAAGGAGTACTTCAGCCCGCTCATCGAGACGCAGATGAACCGCTGCGTCCAGTGCCTGCGGTGCGTCCGGTATTGCGACGAAGTCATGGACGTAAAGGCGCTCGCCCCGGTAGGCCGCGGCACGATGACGGAAATCAAGCACTTCGGCCCCCATCCGCTCGAGTGCGAGTTCTGCGGAGGCTGCGTTCAGATCTGCCCCGTCGGCGCCATTACGAGCCGGTTGTCGATGTACGAGTACCGGCCGTGGATGTTGAAGCGGGCGGATACCGTCTGCGGCTACTGCGGCGACGGCTGTCAGATCACGGTGCAGACCAAGAACGAGGCACTCGTTGAAGTCAACAGCTCGCTCGGCGCCGGGCGGAACAACGGCGATCTCTGCGCGAGGGGATTTTTCGGCTTCCGGGCCGTCACGCATCCAGAACGGCTGACGCAGCCGCTGATCCGCCGAAACGGCTCGCTGGTCCCCGCGACGTGGGAAGAGGCGTTGGAATATGTCGCCGGACAAGCCGCCCGCATCAAACAGGCGCACGGCGGCCAGAGCTTCGGCGGGTTGATCACCGGACGCTGCACCAACGAAGAACTGTACCTGTTCCAAAAGTTCATGCGCGCGGTCCTCGGCACCAACAGCATCGACAGCAGCGCCCGATACGGACACCTCAACGGAGTGCAGGCGATGCGTCGGGTCCAGGGCACGCACCGGTGGGCCGCCTCCTTCGAGGACATCGTCCGCGCCGACGTCCTCCTGTTGGTCGGCACGAACGTCACCGAGACGAATCCGATCACCGGGCTCAAGGTGAAGGAGTCGGTGAAGAAGCGCGGAGCGAAGCTCCTCACGATCGAAGCGCTGGAGCCCGCCATCGAGAGCATCAGCAACGTCGCCAATCTGTCCTCCCAGCACCTGGGTGTGGCGCCGAGCCAGTTCAGGACCGCCGTCCTGGGGTTGGTCAAGGCGGCCCTGGAGTTGCGCCTCCTGGATCCGGACGTGGTCCAGCAGCACCCCGCCTTCGTCGCCGGGGTGACCGGCGCGACCGAGCGCGTCTCGTGGCCGGCCGTGCAGGCCGCCACCGGCATCGACCGGGAGGCCTATGCGAACGCCGCCGCCGCGCTGGCCGGAAGCCGACGCCTCGTCGTCCTGGCCGGCCAAGGGCTGCTGCGCGGCAGGCACGGCTACAGCGCGTCGGTCACCTTGCTGGAACTGCTTCTGCTGCTGGGCAAACTGGATCGGCCCGGATGCGGCTTCCTCCCCTTGGCGGAAGAGAATAACGATCAGGGCGCAGTCGAGATGGGCGCGGCCGCCGAGCTGTTGCCCGGTCCGGTCGACATTGCGGATCGAGCCGCCCGGGATCGGCTCGTGAAGTTGTGGGGCCAGGAGCCGCCCCCCAATGGAGGCGCCTCGCTGGTCGAGATGCTGGATCGCGCCAGGGCCGGCATCATCAAAGCGATGTTCATCGTGGGTGAGAACCCGGTGGCCTCGCTGCCGGCGCAGGTGCGGGCGGGGGAAGCTCTCCGCAATCTGGATCTGCTCGTGTGCCAGGAGCTGTTCTTGACGGAAACCGCGGCGTTGGCCCACGTCGTCCTCCCGGCCGCCTCGTCGATGGAGAAGGCGGGCACGTTCACGAATACGGAAGGGCACGTGCAGGCCGTGCGGCCCGCCATCGATCCGCTCGGCGACAGCCGGCCCGATTGGGAAGTCTTTGCGGCGCTCTCGGTGCTGCTGGGCATGCCCTGGGACTATGCCGAGAGCAAGGATGTGCTCAAAGAAATTCGAAGTCTGATTCCGGGCTACGGGGCGCTGGGGCCGACGCCCATTCCCCCCAAGGTGGATGACGCGGCGGTCGCCCGTTATCTCTCGCAGGGATATCAGGAGGATTTGGCCGTCCGGTACATGGTCGATGACCCGGTGGCCAAGATCGACGGGACGCTGCAATTGTCACTCGTCCAGAGTCTGTTTCACTCGGGAAAGCTGTCGACACGCGCGCAGGGTCTTTTGCAGGTGGAAGGGGCGCCCGCGCTCCGGATCAATCCCGCCGACGCGGCCCGCTTCGGCGTCGTGGATCACGATCGGGTGCGGCTCTCCAATACGCGGGGGGAGATGACGACATCCATCAAAATCGCGGGCCGGGTCCCGGAAGGTCACGCCTGGTTTCCGGACCATTTCAGCGCCGCGGCGACCCCGTTGCTGGACTGCACGATCGACCCCGTGACCCGCGTCCCCTATTTCCGCTCGACCACGGTGTCGATGATCAAAGTGGCGTGAGGCCGCCCCTGGCGACGGCCGTTAACGGAGGAGAGATGTCGTGACTGAAATCGGGTTGCGTTTAGCCGTCTCGGTGGCCCAGATCGCCGCGGTCATGGGCATTGTCATGCTGACCGTCATGATCCTGACCCTCGCCGAACGCAAGGTGCTGGGTTGGATGCAGGACCGCATGGGCCCCATGGAAGTGGGCCCCTACGGGATCCTCCAGCCCATCGCGGACGGCCTCAAGCTGTTCTTCAAGGAAGACATCATCCCGGCGGGCGCGAACCGGTTCATGTTCAGCCTGGCTCCTATCCTGGCCATGGTCCCGGCGCTGATCGGATTTGCCGTCATCCCGTTCGGCCCCGACCATACGCTGGAAGTCTTCGGGATGACCATCAAGCCCTTCGTCATCAGCGACATCAACATCGGCATCCTGTATATCCTGGCCTTCGCGTCAATCGGCGCCTACGGCATCATCCTGGGCGGGTGGGCGTCCAACAGCAAGTACTCGCTGCTCGGCGGGCTGCGCTCCGCGGCGCAGATCATCAGCTACGAGCTCAACGTCGGCCTGGCGATCGTCGGGGTCCTGATCATGGCCGGCTCGCTCAGCCTGGTGAAGATCACCGAAGCCCAGGCCGGCGGATTCTGGAATTGGTTCGTGTTCGCCTTTCCCGCGCCGCAGATCTTCGCCTTCGTGGTGTACGTCATCTCCTCGGTGGCGGAGACCAACCGCGTGCCGTTCGACCTGCCGGAAGCGGAAAGCGAGTTGGTGGCGGGGTTCTTCACGGAATACAGCGGGATGCGGTTCGCGTTCTTTTTCATCGCCGAGTACGCCAACATGATCCTCGTGTCCTGCGTCGCCGCCGCGCTGTTTCTCGGGGGGTGGAACGCACCCTACCCCGGGACCATCCTCGCCCGGATCGGCCTGGACTCGTTGGCCTGGGCCGAAGGCGTCGCCTGGTTCACCATCAAAGTGTACATGTTCTTGTTCCTGTTCTTCTGGCTGCGGGCGACGCTGCCCCGGCTCCGGTATGACCAACTGATGAAATTCGGCTGGAAAGTTATGCTGCCCATCGCGCTCGGGAACATCATCGTGACGTCCATCGCCGTGTTTATCTACCAGCAGATGCAGTGATCGTCCACGACCATGGCACGCAGTGCGACGACAAAGCGGCAACGTTGGAGCGAATGGCTCAAAACCATTACGTTTTACGAGATTCTCGTCGGCATGAAGGCCACGCTGTCGCACCTGATCCATTACAAGCCCATCACGCTGCAGTATCCCCATGAAAAGCGGACCTTGCCCGACAACTATCGCGGGATGTTGGCGCTGCTGCGCTACGACGATGGGACGGAGAAATGCGTGGGGTGTGATTTATGCGAAGCCGCCTGCCCGTCGCGCGTCATCCGGGTGGTGAGCGCGGAAGTGCCGGGCGAGCCGACGAAGCGGTACTCCAAGGAATATTACATGGACATGACGCGCTGCCTGTTTTGCGGCATGTGCGTCGACGCCTGCCCGGTGGACGCCTTGGGCATGACCAGAGAATTCGAATGGGCCGTGTACGACAAGCGGGACCTGCACTTGAACAAGCAGCAATTGTTGGCCATCGGGGACCGGGCGTTTCCGGTGCGTGAAAAGCGGCTGGAATTGCAGCACCCGAACGTGGCGTTTTTCAACGTGGCGTTCAAGCATCTGCCGCAAAAGCCGAATTGACCCGACCGTGACGGGCGGCACGCCACACGGCGGCGTGGCACGGAAGAAGGATTCGTGGGGCAGCTCTTTTTCGGATACTTTGCAGGGGTCATTGTTCTGACCGCCGTCCTCGTGGTGGCGCTGAAGAATCCCGTCTACAGCGCCCTCTCCCTGCTGGTGATGTTCTTCCACGTCGCCGGGCTCTACGTCACCCTGCATGCGGAATTCTTGGCGGCCGTCCAAATCATCGTGTACGCCGGCGCCATCTTGGTCCTGTACCTCTTCGTCGTGATGCTGCTGAACCTGAAGCGTGACGACCGCTACCATCGCCAATGGCGTCTCGCAGCCGCCGTCTCCGTGCCGCTGCTCATCGAGTTCATCGTGCTGCTGGCGGGCGCCCGGACGGGGGAGCGGCTTCCCGCCGCCGATGCAGCCGCCGAGCCGGCCGCCGCCGCCAACAATACCCAAGCCATCGGGGAAACGCTCTTCTCAACGTATCTGTTTCCGTTCGAGGTCGCCTCGTTGATCCTCCTCGTGGCGATGATCGGCGCCATCATCCTCGCCAAACGGGACCTGGGAGAAAGCGAGGCGTCCCGCGGATGACCGTCCCGATTTCGTACTACCTCATCCTCAGCGCGATCGTGTTTCTGACCGGCGTTGCCGGCGTGCTCATTCGGCGGAACATCATCGCGATCTTGCTGTCGGTGGAATTGATGTTGAACGCGACCAACATCAACTTCGTCGCCTTTTCCGAGCTGCTTCAAGACTTGGGCGGCCAAGTGTTCGTGTTTTTCGCCCTCACCGTCGCGGCGGCGGAAGTGGCGGTCGGGCTGGCCATCATCATCGCGCTTCACCGATCGAAGTCGACGATCAACGTGGAGGAGTTCAACCTGTTGAAATGGTAGGTATGCCGATCATCTTCACGGCGGGACGCGGACGCGTGAACGGGGGCTGTCCCAAGCGATGATGTACGCGCTCATTCCATTGCTTCCGCTGGCGGCGTTTATCGTGCTCGGCCTGGCCGGCTCCCGATTCAAGAACCGGGCCCATGTCGTCGCGGTTCCGGCCGTGCTGCTGTCGTGTCTTCTCTCGATCGCGGCCTTCCTCGACGTGCTCCTGTCCGATTCCGTCATTTCCGTGCCGCTCTACACCTGGCTGGTTTCCGGGCATCTCGACATTCATATCGGCCTCTACATCGATCGCCTCACCGCCGTGATGCTGCTGCTCGTCACGATCGTCAGCTCACTCGTGCATGTGTACACCATCGGCTACATGGCGGGAGACGCGGGATATGCCCGCTTCTTCAGCTACATCGCGCTCTTCACGTTTTCGATGCTGATGCTGGTGCTGGCCGACAATCTGCTTCAGCTGTTCGTGTTCTGGGAAGCGGTCGGCCTCTGCTCGTACTTGTTAATCGGCCATTGGTACGAGCGCGCGTCGGCCTGTGCCGCCGCGACGAAAGCCTTCATCGTGAACCGGGTGGGGGACTTCGGTTTCATGTTGGGCCTGTTGCTCGTCTGGTACACCTTCGGCTCGCTCAATTATCTGGACGTGTTTCCTCTCGCCCGAGAGGCGGGCGGTTTGACCATGAACGTCCTCGGGCCCTTCGGCGGCACCTGGGACGTGTCGGTCGCGACCCTGATCTGTCTGCTGTTGTTCACCGGCGCGATCGGCAAGTCGGCGCAGGTTCCGCTGCACGTCTGGCTCCCTGACGCCATGGAAGGGCCGACCCCCATTTCAGCGCTGATCCACGCGGCCACGATGGTGACGGCCGGGGTGTTCATGGTGGCCAGGCTGGCGCCGCTGTACGACCTGTCGCCCGTCGCGCTCAGCGTCGTCGCCGTCGTGGGGGCCGCGACCATGGTGCTGGGAGCCAGCATCGCCCTCACTCAAACGGACATCAAACGGGTCGTGGCCTATTCCACGGTCAGCCAGCTCGGGTACATGATCATGGCGTGCGGCCTCGGCGCGTATGCGTCCGGCATGTATCATCTCCTGACCCACGGCGCGTTCAAGGCGCTGCTGTTCTTGGGATGCGGCTCCGTCATCATCGCGCTGCATCATGAGCAGGACATGCGGCGCATGGGTGGCCTCAAAGACAAACTCCCCACGACCTACTGGACGTTCGTCATCGGCTCGTTGGCGCTGGCTGGATTTCCACTGACCGCCGGCTTCTTCAGCAAGGACGACCTGCTCGTCTCGGCGTGGTCCTCCGGCCCGCTGGGACAAGTCTTGACGGTATTCGGCCTGCTCACCGCGCTATTGACGGCCTTCTACAGTTTTCGTCTGGTCTTTGTGACGTTTTGGGGTCCTTCGCACGTCGATCCGCACCATGCGCACCATATTCATGAGCCTTCTCGCACGATCACCGCACCCTTGATCGTCCTGGCCGTCCTGAGCATCCTCACGGGCTATCTCGGCATCCCGGCCTTTTTGGAGCCGGTGTTTCATAGTGGGGGCGGTGAGGCGTCTCACGGGGCGGCCGGCTTCGCCATTATGTTGGTGGCCACCATCATGGGACTCACCGGCATCGGCGCAGCCTATTACGTCTACGTCCTGAATCCGCAGCTGCCCGATCGCCTCGCCCGCGAATGGCAGGCGTTGTACCAAGGCTCGCTGAACAAGTGGTACGTCGACGAGGCGTATGACCGGGCCTTCGTCCGGCCTACGTTCCGCGCCGCCGCAGATCTCTGGCAACGGGTCGACGTCGCCTTGATCGACGGCGCCGTCAACGGGATCGCGCGCGGCATTGCATGGGGCGGCTGGTGGCTGCGCCTGGTGCAGAGCGGCCAGACGCAACATTATGCCTTGGCGATGGCGTTGGGCATCGTCATGTTGACCGCCTATCTGCTGTTGTGAGGAACGGCTCGATGGCAGCGAATCGATCTACCGGAGGCATGACGCAGGCTGCGTTCGCGGCGGCCGTGGGCGATGCCATGCGGGTCATGTCATGACGGGCTTTCCCTGGCTCACGCTGCTCATCGTCGTTCCTCTTGCGGGCGCCGCCGCGGTCTGCTTCGTCCAGGAATCGCGTGTGCGGCAAGCCGCCCTGGGCGTCACGCTCGCCGCCGTCCTGCTCTCGCTGCCGCTGTGGTGGCTGTTCGACGGCAGCTCCGCCGAGATGCAGTTCACCGAGCGGGTGGTCTGGATCGCCTCCCCCCCGATTCACTACAGTCTCGGCCTCGACGGCATCAGCCTTCCCCTCGTGCTCATGACCACGATTCTGATGCCCTTGTGCGTCTTGATCTCATGGCATTCCGTCAACACCAGGCTCCGCAGCTTCATGGCCATGCTGCTGCTGATGGAAGGCGCGATGATCGGCGTCTTCGCGGCCCTCGACTTCGTCCTGTTTTACGTCTTTTGGGAGGCCATGCTGATCCCCATGTATCTGTTGATCGGCGTCTGGGGGGGGCCCAACCGGCTGTATGCCGCCGTCAAGTTCTTCCTGTACACGCTTGCCGGCAGCGTGCTCCTCCTCGTAGCGATCCTCGTCCTGTACTTTCAGGGCGGACGCACCTTCGACATCGTGCAATTGAGCCAGGGGACCTACGACCCTTCGCTTCAGTTTTGGCTGTTCCTTGCCTTCTTCGCCGCCTTCGCCGTCAAGGTGCCGATGTTTCCGTTCCATACCTGGCTGCCAGATGCGCACGTCGAAGCCCCCACCGCGGGCAGTGTGATCCTCGCCAGCGTGTTGCTCAAAATGGGCACCTACGGCTTCTTACGATTCAGCCTTCCCATGCTTCCGGACGCGTCACGGGGGTTCACCCCATTCATGGTGACGCTGTCCATTGCGGCGATCATTTATGGGGCCTACATGGCGCTGGCCCAGGTCGATCTCAAAAAGTTGATCGCCTACTCCAGCGTGAGCCACATGGGGTTCGTCACGCTGGGCCTGTTCATGTTCAACATTCAGGGCATTGAAGGCGCCGTCATGCAGATGGTCAATCACGGCATTACGACCGGAGGGCTCTTTCTCTGTGTCGGCGTGATCTACGAGCGCACGCATAGCCGGCAAATCGCCGACAACGTCGGTCTGACGAACCCGATGCCGCGGTATGCCACGCTGCTCGTCATCTTCGCGCTGTCCTCGCTCGGCCTGCCGGGGACGAACAGCTTCGTGGGAGAATTCCTGGTGCTGGCCGGGACGTTTTTGTGGAGCAAGATCGCAGCCGCTCTCGCGTCCCTCGGCATCATTCTCGCGGCAGCGTATCTCCTTTGGATGGTCCAGCGCGTGGCGTTCGGCGTCCCGACGCCCTACAGCCTTCCGAAGCTGCGCGACGTGGACCACCGTGAGATGGCCACATTGATCCCGCTGGTGGTCCTCGTGTTTTGGATCGGACTTTTTCCGAATCCGATCCTGACCCGCATGCATGCCAGCGTCGAAAAGGTGATTGCCCGCGGGCTGCCGCCCGCCGCGGCGGTCCCTGCGGTCGCCGAGCCGCCGGTCGCGCCGGCTGCGCAGCCTGTCTCTGCCGGGGAGCAGACACCATGAGCGTTTCGGCTCACGACCTGTTGCTGGTCCTTCCCGAGCTGCTCGTCATCGCGGCCGCGTGCGCCGTGCTGGTGCTCGATCCGGTCATCCATGCCTCGCAAAGGGACGGACTGGCCTGGCTGAGCCTCGGGACCCTCGCGATCTGCATGGGCCTGACCGCCTCGCAAGCCGGCCACCTTGACACGGCCTTCAGCGGCCTCGTGGTCATTGATGCCTACGGCGCATTCTGGAAACTCCTGCTGTACTTCGTCACCGGCCTGACGGTGCTGCTGTCCTTTTCCTATTTGAAGGAGGAGCGGCTCTATTTCGGGGAATACTACGGGTTCGTGCTGCTCGCCTTGTCCGGCATGATGGTCATGGTGTCGGCGGCCGACTTGCTCACCATCTATCTCGGCACGGAACTGATGTCGCTTTCGCTCTATGTCCTGGCGGGGCTCAAACGAACGGAGCCGCGTTCGCTGGAAGCGTCGGCCAAGTATTTTGTCCTCGGCGCCTTCTCATCCGGCATTCTCCTATACGGCATCTCCCTGCTCTACGGCGCCACCGGGAGTACGCGGCTGTCTGCCGTGGCGGCCTCCATCGCGGGACGGGGTCTGGATGACCCCCTCCTCCTCTTTGCCACCATCATGTTGGCGGTGGGCTTCTCGTTCAAACTGGCGGTCGTCCCGTTCCACATGTGGACCCCGGATGTCTACCAGGGCGCGCCGACCTCCGTCACCGCGTTCATGGCGGTCGCCTCCAAGGCCGCCAGCTTCGGGGCGTTTGTCCGCGTGTTTATGGAAGGGCTGGGAGGCGTCAGAGCAAACTGGTCGGACATCTTCCTCTTGCTGTGCCTCGCGACGCTCGTACTCGGGAACATCGTGGCCTTGGTGCAGACCAACATCAAGCGGATGCTCGCCTACAGCAGCATCGCGCATGCCGGCTACGCGTTGATCGGGGTCGTGGCGGCCGGCCGCGCAAGCGGGCCTCCCCAAAGCGGGCACGGGATTGCCAGCGTCCTGCTCTATCTGGCGTTCTACGCCTTCATGACCTTCGGGGCCTTTGCCGTCGTGGCCATGCTCCGCAAGGGCGGATTGGAAGGCGAGGAGATCGAAGACTTTGAGGGCCTGACAAAACGCCACCCCGTCGGCGCGCTGCTCATGCTGCTGTTCATGGTGTCGCTGGCCGGCATTCCGCCGACCGCCGGCTTCATCGGGAAGTTTTACGTGTTCATGTCGGCCGTGGAGGCGGGCATGAGTTGGCTCGCCGTGGTCGCGCTCATTTTCGCCGCCATTTCCGCCTACTACTACCTGCGGCTCGTCATGGTCATGTACATGCGCGAGCCCGGCGCCGTCTCTGAGACCTCGCCACGGCTGGTGATGTCTCCGACCGTGTCCGTCGTGCTCGCGTGCGCGGTGGCGGGCGTGATCGTCTTGGGACTCTATCCGAATCCCCTCGTACAGTTCGCGGCTCAGGCCGTGCGTTCGTTGAAATAAATCCCCCACCGCGCTCTGCGGCGCTTCGCCGCGTGCTAGGCTTGTGT
This sequence comes from Nitrospiraceae bacterium, assembly GCA_040255845.1. GTDB lineage: Bacteria > Nitrospirota > Nitrospiria > Nitrospirales > Nitrospiraceae > Nitrospira_D. Next base: position 35,806 of record JBDZVU010000006.1, read on the forward strand.
TCATGTCTGACTTCATGGAGGGCCTGCGGTTCCTCCTCGCCGTGCTCAAGTCGTTCCAGCGGCATGGGTGCGCCAGTTTGGCCGCGTCTATCGCGTTTTTTTCGCTCCTCTCCATTTTCCCGCTCGTCTTCCTGCTGCTGTACGGCGTCAGTTTCCTGGTGAGCCAAGACGTGATCGGCGAGCAGTTCCTGCTCAGTTTCCTGAAGGGCTTCATGCCTTCGCTCGGAGAGCGGTTGGCCGAAGAATTTCACCGCATCAGCGCCCTCGAGAGCGTCCGGTGGGTGGTCTTCCTGTCATTTTTCTGGTTTGGGGGACTGGTCTTTTACGAACTCGATTACGCGCTCAACGTCGTGTTCGAAAGCACCTGGAAAAGACACCCGTTGGTCTCCACGGCCATTTCCATCGCCTCGCTCGGCGCTAGCGGCCTTTTGCTCATCGTGTCCTACGTCGCGACACAAACGATCAATCTGCTTACCGGATCGGTGCCGCAGTTATGGGGCTTGGATCTGGTCGCCCTGGCCGCGCATGATTTCCTGCTGACGTACACCTTGCCCTTCGTGCTGGCCTCCGTGACGGTGACCTTGCTGTACCGCTATGTCCCACGGCGCCGTCCAGATTGGCGCGAGGCCATGGTGGGAGCGATTATCTTTGGATTGCTCTGGGTGGCTGCCAAGCTGCTGTTCGTGACGTACGGCGGCTATGCAATGGTCTACGTACGGCTGTACGGCTCGCTGTTGGAGGTCGTGCTCCTGCTGTTGTGGATCTATTACTCTTCGGCCCTGCTGTTGCTGGGCGCCGTCATCGCGCACAAACTGCAGCAACGGGCACACCTGGTCTCTCCCACACCGACAAACACGGCCTCGTCCCCGACGACCTAACTCCCAGTCCCAGGGCTCGGCAATCGTCGAATCGGCGAAAACCCTTATCGAGAGCCGCTTTGGCCCCTTGTCACTTCCGGCGTTTTCCTGGCCTGATGAGGCCTTGTACGGTATGATTTCGTCCCAATCGCCCATCTCAAAACAAATGCCCGACTCCCTGCCATCAGTGAACAACGAGCTGCTGACTTTTTTCGGCCTGGTCGGTGGAATGATCGTGATGCTGCTCACGATCGTCGATTATCTGATCAAGTTTCATGATCGCTTCAGAGAAGGGAAGGACGACCCGCCCAAGAGAGAACGGCCGGCGCGAGAGCGACAGGAAGAGCCGAAAGCGAAAGAGTCCGTCCCCTCGAAGGGCCACCAGCCCAACTGGAGAATTCATCCGGCCTTCCCGTTTTTACCGTACCGGGAACTCCTCATCATCGTTTCAACCGGGCTCCTGCTCAACTATCTTGGGTTGATGCTGAGCCTCCGGCTGCACAGCATCCTCTACCTGGACATGACGGGAACCGCGCTCACGGCATTCCTGCTCGGTCCGTGGTGGGGAGCCGTGACCGCTCTGCTGTCCAGCTCACTGGTGAATTGGCTCCTGTTTCCCGGCGAAGGGGCTGACCTTTCGATCATGCCCTGGGCGCTCGTGAACATGACCGGCGGCCTGTTGTGGGGCTACCTGGCTCAGGGGGCCGGATTCCGGAAATATTTGAAGACGGCCCATACCTCCTCCTTCGCACATCTCTGGTTTCTGGCGTCGTTTGGTCTGCTCGGGGCATGGGCGATGAGCATTCCCGGCGCATTACTGCAACTCGCCTTGGGACAACATCAGGCCCTGACGCTGGATCAGGAGGTGAAAACCGTCCTCGAACACACGGTCAACCACTGGCAGGCCGGGTTGGAAGGCCTTTTGAATCCGCTCATCGGCGAATCAGGAGCTTCCACCGCCGTAGGCGCACTGCTCTCGATCCTGGAGTACTTCTTTCGATATATCCCGGATAAGACCGTTAGCGTCTCAATTGCGCTCATTGTGGTTAAGTACGGCTTTCCGCTCTTTGAACACGAATTGATCCAGGGCGGTCCCGACCGCGAGTACGTTCGCGATAACCATACCTCCCCTCTGATCCTTGCCCTGCTCTATACCCCGGTGTTTCTCGTGTTCCTGGTCGTCGATCTCTACGACTTCCGCAGCAACTGGGCGCTGTGGAGCGCTCCCTGGGCGGTGATTCTCGCCGGGTATAGCTGGCTGAAACGTTTTGGACCGAGCGACAACGAGGTGTATGAGATGGCGCTGGCTCGCGCCTCGCGCTATGACCGGGCCCTGAAGCCGGTCGAGAGGGAACCAGCGTACAATTTTTGCCGAAGGCTGACCTTCGCCACACTACTCGCCAGCGCCTTGTTTGTCATATGCTTACCGCTGGTCCTGCGCAACTTCTCGGATTCCGCCTTAAACTTTCTCTGTGTCGTCTACGGGTTTCTCTTGGCGGTGCACGTTGTCCACATTGCAATCGCACAGAATATTTCCGCCGCGCGGGCGGATGGTTAAGCGTCCCTCCTTCACAATCACGTGTGCGGATTGTTGCGCCAGCCTACGAGCGGTTGGCTGAAGTGCGGAGCTGTAGGAAATGCACGATGGCGGACTGCGTCACCAGGCCGACGATCCGTTCTCCTTCCATCACGACGAGCCGGTCCCATCCCGCTCGCGCCATCCGTTCCATGGCTTGAATCACCGGCGCGTCGGGAGACACGACAAGGGACGGCGCCGCCGGGCGCATGACCTGCGCGGCGGATCGCCAGCTCCACAGTCCGGCTGGGACTTCCTGAATGTCCGCAACCGTGAGCAGGCCCACCAGACGACCGCCGTCCAGCACGGGAAATCCTCCGTAGCCATACGGCCGGAAGTAGCGGTTGACCGCTTCCTCCAACGAGCACTCCGCCGGAATGGACACCACAGCCTGCACCATTAGCTCGCGCACCGGCACGGTCGCGAGCGATTGACGGAGGACGGCTTGCCGGCGACTCGCCAAGGCCGCGGCGAAGAGGAAGGTGCCGATGAAGACGATCCATCCCCCGTTGGAGGCCATGGCCCTGGGCACGGCGCCGCCGAAAGCCGCGACGATGATCGCCACGCCGAACAGTCCGAGCAACAGCCCGAAGCCCAGCCCGATCTGTGACGCTTGCTTGGTTGCGCGGTGGAAGTCCTTGCCCCATGCCCATAGTCCCGCGCGGAGCACCCGCCCGCCGTCCAGCGGGAACCCCGGGATCAAATTGAACAACCCCAACTGGATGTTGACCATGCCCAGCAGCATGCCGAGCATGATGAGCCCGCGCGATCCTTCGGGGGCGTAGGCCAATTCGGCCAGCGACACCAAGCCGAACGACACCGCGCCGAGCAGGAAGCTCACGGCGGGGCCGGCCAAGGCAATGAGCAGTTCGGCCCGCGGGCTCGGCGCTTCTTTCCGCATATGGGCGATCCCGCCGAAGATGAACAGCGTGATCTGCTCGATGGGGATGTGGTAGCGGAGCGCGACGTAGGAATGCCCCAGCTCATGGAGTAGCACAGACAGGAAGAGCAGCACCGCCGCAATCCCGGCCATGGCCCAATATCGCCCTGCCGACAATCCCGGCAAGGTGTCGGGCAAGTAACCCGTGGCCAGCGTCGAGGTGACGAAGAAAAAGACCAAGAACCACGACGCATGCACGCGGATCGGAATGCCCAGCGCCCTGCCGATTTCCCAGGAAGGCCACCGCATGCCGTCACCGTATCAGGCCCGGAAATTGCCGGTCAACCGCCCCCACTCGTTCAGGTATACTCATCCACATGCATCGTCGCACCGACATGGTGATGGTCCTCATCCTCGGTATCACGCTGGCATTCCGCCCGGGTCCCGGCTGGGCACAGGTGATCACCTCGGGGCCGCCCTCCTGCGCCGCGGTGGCCTTGACGTTCGATCTGTGTCCTGTCCGGAAAGGGCCCGGCTATGATCAGGCCCTCGTGGATTATTTGAGGGATCATCAGATTCCCGCCACGTTTTTCATGTCCGGAAAATGGATCCAAAAGCATGACGAGCAGGTCGAGGATCTTTTGGGCGTGGGATTTTTTGAAATCGGCACGCACGGCGACGTCCATGCCCATCTGCCGATGCACGCAGCCGAGGAGCAGCGCACCGAGATCACACGTCCGGTCAGCCTGCTCCATGATGACTATGCCCACGAAGCCGGTCTTTTCCGGCCTCCCTACGGAGAGTACAACGAGGTGACGGTGGACGTCGTCAGGGCGCTGGGGCTGCGATTCATCCAATGGAGCATCGAATCGGGCGACCCGGATCCCACCCTCTCCGCCGAGCAGATCCTCTCGCGCGTCGCCAAGCGGCTGAAGCCCGGAAGCATCATCGTCTTTCATGCGAACGGCAAAGGGAAACACACGCGCCACATCATCGAACGGCTTGCCACTGAGGTGCTGCCGCACAAAAAGTTGAAACCCGTGACGGTCAGTGCCTTGCTCAATTGCGCGCCTTCCCCATGAGACAGCCGGCGATCAGGAAGATGCGGCCTGAGGATCGCGACGCGGTCGTGCGGCTGCTGGCGTCCTCCGAGCCTTGGACGACGCTGGGCTACTCGCAGGATGACTGGAACCGCATCTTCTGCCCGCTTCCGACCGGACGGGACAGTTACGTCATCGAGGATGGCGGCCGGGTCGCCGGCATCGCAATCGTGAAGCAAAAATTCCTTCTGGGCGATTACCTGGAACTGCTGGGCATCGCCCCGTGGGGACAGGGGAAAGGACTCGGTGCCGCCCTGGTGCGGCACATCGAATCCATCGTCTTCGGGCGGACCAAGAACCTCTTTGCCTGTGTGTCCGACTTCAATCACCGCGCGCGCGTGTTCTACAATAAACAGGGGTTCCAAGAGATCGGACCGATGCCCAATTTTCTGATCCCGGGCAGCGCCGAGATCCTTCTCAGGAAGACTGCAGGGCCGGCACGTGCGAAGTGATCGTCGAACGCGTTGAAGGTGAACCGCCTGATTCAGAACGAAGCCGCAGTAGCACTGGTCGGCGTTCTGTTTTCGTTCGGCGTGGGGCTTGCCGTGTGGTCACTGTTCCGGGTCTAATGTCCTCATGAAGGTCGTCAAACTCCTTCACACCCGTATGCGCGTGAGCGATCTCGACGAGACGATTCGGTTTTACACGACCGTGCTCGGGCTCGAGGTGCTCGAGCGGAAAACCTCTCCACGCGGCTCGCAGCTGGCCTTCCTCAAGGTACCCAACAGCGACGAGTTGATCGAGCTGACGAGTTTCCCTCCCAGCGGGCCGGTAACGGTGCAGGAAGACCTGGTTCATCTCGCGTTTCAGGTCGAGAATCTCGACGACACGATCGCTTCCCTCCAGGCGAAGGGCGTCCGGGTGACCGACGGCCCGACCACCACCTCATCCGGCAGCCGCTTCATCTTTATCGACGCCCCTGACGGCTATGAAATCGAACTGATCGAACGGCCGGGCGGCGTGACCGTCGTCTAGCCGCGGTTGCAACGAACCGGCTTTCTTTCCATTCCCGTTGACCTTTGGTCCGGCGGCGAAGTAGTTTTTCCCTCCTGTCGGCGCGGACCCCGCGCCTGATCGCGGCATTCACCCAGGAGCTGGCATGAAGAACGGATTCTTCCGCGGGCACGGACTCGGCAATGATTATCTCGTCATGGACCCCGATGAGCTTTCCTTCACCTTGTCGCCGTCCAACGTCAAGAAGGTGTGCGACCGCCACTGGGGCGTCGGGAGCGACGGCATCCTCGCCTTGGTGCCGTCGAAGAAGGCCGACTTCGGCCTTCGCATTTACAATCCGGACGGCAGCGAAGCGGAAAAGTCCGGCAATGGACTCCGCATTTTCGCTCGGTACCTCCACGCCACGGGAAAAACCAAAAAGACGCGCTTCACCGTGGAGACCAAGGGAGGGGTGGTGACCATCACGCTCCATCGGGACCGGCATGGAGACGCCGCGGCCGCCACGGTGGAAATGGGACGGGCGATCTTTGCGCCGTCGGCCTTGCCCTGTGCGTTGTCCGTACCGGAACTGATCCGGCAGCCCATCGAAGCCGCCGACCGCAAACTCGTGTTCACCGGGGTGAGCGTCGGCAACCCCCATTGTGTCGTGTTTAAACCGGCCGGCGAAACGTGGACGCGTGAAGACCTACTGACGTTGGGACCGGCGTTGGAGCACCACCCATTGTTTCCCAAACGGACGAACGTCCAATTGGCCGTCCCCACCGGCCCCAAGGAGATCTTCATCCTCATTTGGGAGCGAGGCGCCGGAGAAACCCAGGCCTCGGGATCCTCATCATGCGCCGCCGCGAGCGCGGCGGTCCGCTTGGGGCTGGTCCAAAGCCCCGTCACCGTGAAGATGCCCGGGGGGACGTTGCACATCCAGGTCGGACCCGACTTCAGCCTGACGATGAAAGGCCCGGTCGCCGAAGTGGCGCGGGGAAGCTTGAGCCCCTCGTTCGTCCGCGGCTGGAGGTAAACGGCCTCGGCGCACGGCCTCGGACAGGAAAGGGCGGCAAGTTCTTGTTATCCTGTCAGGCGGGTGACGTATGGCGACCGAGATTCTGCAATCCAAACTGGCCCACTTGCCGGAGAGCCCCGGCGTCTATCTCTTCAAAGACGCGCGCGGCGAGATTCTCTACGTGGGGAAAGCGGCCGTCCTGGCCGACCGCGTCCGGTCCTACTTTCAGAAGGGCGCCGATCATAATCCGAAGACCGCCCTGCTGGTCACGCTCGTGGCGGATCTCGAGACCATGGTCACACGCTCCGAGCTAGAAGCGCTGATTCTCGAAAGCAACCTCGTCAAACGCCACCGCCCCCGCTTTAACGTCGTGCTGCGGGACGACAAGCAGTACCCCTATGTCCGTCTGCCGATCAAGGACGACTTTCCCCGATTGTCGATCGTCCGGCGGGTACAGAAGGACGGCGCACTGTACTATGGGCCTTACACACCAGCCAATGCCCTGCGAGAAACGTTGAAGATCATCAAACAGGTCTTCCCGCTGGCCACCTGTACCATCGACATCGACGGCACGGCCGAACGGGCCTGCATCGAGTACGAGATCAAGCGGTGCATGGCGCCTTGCACCGGCAACCAAACGAAGGAGGAGTATCACCAGATCGTCAGACAAGTCCGGCAATTCCTCGAGGGGCGTGATCGCGAGCTGTTGGACGACCTGCACCTCCGGATGGAAACGGCGGCTGAGCGGGAGGAATACGAGGAAGCGGCTCGCCTTCGTGACCGCCTGTTCAAAGTCGAGCGCATGCTGGAAAAGCAACGCATCACGCAAACCTCGGCGACGGACCAGGACGTGATCGGGCTGGCGAGACAAGGCGCGGCCGTGGATTTGCAGATCTTGTTCGTGCGAGGCGGCCTCCTCATCGGCCGTCAGGATTTTTTCTGGCCACAGTCTGCCGATACGCCCGATCAGGAGCTGGTGCGGTCGGCGATCGAGCAGTTCTACAACAAGGAAGGGCAACCGCCACGCGAGCTGCTGGTCCCGGTCGAGCTAGACGATGCACCGTTGATCGAGCAGTGGCTCACCCAGAAGCGCGGCAGCACGGTGCGTGTGGTGGTGCCCGAACGAGGCGGTAGGCACGAGCTGGTCGGCTTGGCCGAGGAGAATGCCGCCGCCGCCGTCGCAGCGCATCTTCGGGACGTCGAGATCGAACGGCAGGCCGGGGAGGAGCTCAAGCGGCTGTTGCGCCTGGACAGGGCGCCTCGCCGAATCGAGGGATTCGACATCTCCAACACGATGGGGAACGAATCGGTCGCCTCTATGGTCGTGTGGGAAGATGGCGAGATGAAAAAGGCGGATTATCGCCGGTTCCGGATCAAGACGGTGGTCGGCGCCAACGACTTCGCCAGCATGAAGGAAGTGGTGCGACGGCGCTATGACCAATCGGAAGAACCGAGCGCGGAACGCGAGCACCTGGCTCGTCCCGACCTCATCCTGATCGACGGCGGGCTGGGTCAGCTGGCGGCGGCCATCGAAGGGCTTCGCGAATCCGGCCAAGCGGCCCTTCCTATCATCGGTCTCGCGAAAGCCCGGGGCGACAAGGAGGAGCGGGTGTACCTCGCGGGCAGGAAAAACCCTGTGGTGCTGAAGGCACACTCGCCGGCCACTCACGTGTTGCAGCGCATTCGTGACGAGGCCCATCGGTTCGCGATCACGTACCACCGAAAATTGCGGGGAAAGACTGCCAAGAGCTCCAAGCTGGACCGCGTCATCGGCATCGGGGAAATCCGCCGAAACCGGCTGTTGAAGCGGTTTGGGAGCCTGTCTCAGATCGCCGCGGCGACGGATGAGGAATTGCGCGAGGCGGGGGTGCCGGCGGAGACGGTCGCCCGTATCCGAACGGCCATGGGATCGGACGCGACGACCGGGCTCAAAACTGAAATTTGAAGCTGAACATGCCGAGGTGGATATGGGCGTCATACCGCCCGTCCACGGTGGGATTCAGATTGCCGGTCACGGTTCGCGAGTCATACAGCCATTCCTGATAGGTCACATCGAACCCGATTGCTTTGGGCCAAAGCGCCGATTCGCCGCCGCAGGGAATCAGGCCGATAAAGTGTCCGCCCGCCTGGCAGAGGAATCCGGCACCGAACGAAATCATGTGAGAAGCCAGAGAGAGAATTCCCGGGTTGAACGTACTGTCGGGAACGGGATCTTCGGTGCGCGTGTAGCCTGATCTCAGGGCGACTTCCCAAGACGGCAGCCAATCCGGATGCCGCCACTTGTATTCGGTGCCGACCATGAACACGGGCACGTTTTTCCACTGCTGCGGTTGGAGAACCGTCGTCCCGTTCGACAAGCGGACGTCGAGATTCCGCATGGATTTCCAGCCGACGTAATCAACATCCAGCTCGAGCTTCCACTCCAGCTCGGCGGTCCGGACCGGCCAGATGGCGACGGCTCCGGTGAAGATTTGCGGAAGCACCAGATTGGTGGAGGCATCGGCGGCCTGCGCACCATTCACCATGAGCGCGCCGTTGAGCGGCACCACCGCTTGCGTGCGATACAGCAGCCCGATCGACGCAACGGGCTTGCCATCGGCGTTTGTCAACGGGGTATACAGGAGCCCGATTGTCGCGCCGGCCCCGGTTCCCTTGCCGTTCAGCTCCACGGAAGCGCCAGCCAAGCTCCCTGTCCCTTGCTGCTGCAACTCCACCTGCCCCTCTCCAAGAAAGCTGGCGAACGTGTAAATATCGGCGCTCACGCCAAGCGACAGGGTGTCCGTCAGTTTGACGGCCACGGTCGGTTTGATATCAAGCATCGGGAGCGTGGCGTAGGTCACCGCCGTGTTGAACGGCCCGTCGACGGGGAAACGTGTATTCAATCCATAGGGGGACGTCAGCCCGAGGCCGACCGTGACCGATGACAAACCCTGCAACCCGAGCGCACCCAGGTTTGCGCTAACGTAGGTGTGACTGGGCGGCGGAAAGACGACGCTTCCGCCGAAATCACCGCGCGTGTCCACACCCGTCGCAGTAGTCGCCTTGATTGAGCCGCCGAGCAGTGCGGTCCCGAAGAGGGCCTGCACCCCAGCGACCTGCGTCAGTCCTGCCGGGTTGTAGTGGATGGCGGACGCATCGTCGGCTTGAGCGGCAAAGGCATTGCCCTGACTTGCGGCGGCGGTTCCTTGCGGCTGGAAACGGAGGGCCTGACAGAGGCCCTCAGAAGGAAAGAGGAGCAGAATCCCTATCGCACACCAGAGACACGCACGGATTACACGAACGCCCATAAGGGCGTTAGCCTATCCAAACTACCAATGATTTGGAAACCCCCTACTAGGGCCGAATGTCCCTATTACACGTATATGCTCTGAATGTGTGGAATAAGGAATTATTGACACACCAATCGATTTGCATTTATACAACTGGCAGTAGGGTACACTCGCCGCTCCTCTACCGCCCTAGGGAGTATACGTATGCGTGAGCCGCTCAGACATCAGACGGTTTCTGAGAAAACTTTGCTCGTGGAGTTCCCCTTCATTCACTGCGGGAGCGGAGACACCTACCGAGCGGAAACCAGCAAGTCGTTTCACGAGTCCAAGAGTCTGCCGGCGCTGTCCGGAATGCCGCGGCGGCCGTTTCCTGCCGAGTTGTTCGCCGATCTCACGAAACGCGAGATCCAGCAGGTGCTCGAAATCCTGCATTACGCGATGGAGGCCTCGACGGGCGATGATGTCCACCACCTGCTTCAGCTCATGATGAAGGCCGTGGCGTGCCCGAGAGTGATTGGAGGCGTCGCGCAATTGAACCCCCGGGGCGGATTCGGCGAGTTCAACAGCGTGATCAACGTGAGTTACTCCAACGACTGGCTCTATACGTACGGCAAGCAAGGCTACGCCGCGGTCGACCCCGTCCTCCAGGCGGTGTTATCGACCTTCAAGACACAGATTTGGGAGCAGGCGTACCGCAACACCACATCGGAAAAGCAGCGCCAGTTCGTCGAAGAGGCTCGCGCATACGGGCTCACGCATGGTATTACGACCGGGATGCTGGAGCGCGGAAAAGGCTTTGCGAGCTTTTTCTCGTTCGCGGGAGGCGACCTCCGCGGCACGCTGCGGTATCAGAAACTGCTGGAGTATCTGCTTCCGTATCTGCACCGTGTCTTGATGGCCAATACCCACACGCCGATTTCCAACCGCGTGAAAGGTCTCTCTCCCCGTGAAATGAGCGTGCTCATGTGGATGCGGCAAGGCAAGACCAATTGGGAGATTTCCCGCATTCTGGGCGTCAGCGAACGCACGATTCGCTTTCACGTCGAAAGCATCTTCATGAAGCTGGACGTCAGCTCCCGCACCCAGGCCGTGGCGTTCGCGCTCGAGCGCGGATTGCTTCCCAACGAATAAACCGTCCGCAGCCCGGCGCCTAGGCCGCCACCAGTTTCCGTTCCGGCTCTCCTGAAAACGGCATCCCATGTCGCACAGGCCCGCTTGCCGGTGCTTCCTTCGGATCGAGCGCCAGGAAGTGGCTTTTTTCGAACGACACCGATCCGTCGACCGTATTCATCCATTGATAGAAGCTGGGTTGTGCGTGCGGACAGCCGGCATGCCACCGCTTCCAGTCGAGCACGGCTGCGATGGAGACTGCGCCGGCCGGCGGAAGAGACACCGCGGGGCTCACAGGATCGCACGTGAAACCCATTCCTCGCAGGACCCGAAGGAAGCGTTTCTCCACGACCATGTACAGGTAGCGGACCTCGTTCGTCATCGACCATTGATAGACACCCTTGAACAACACCTGCATCAGGCGAATCGACAATCCTTTGTCGGTAAGACTGGGATCGATCGCCAGCCTGGTGATCTCCGCCGTCTCGGACGTTTTCTTAATTTCGCAATCAGGGAGCAGACAGGCCCGAAATTCGCTTTCCAACATGTAGGGGTACGGCGGGGTGACCATTCGGAAGACGCCCCGCAGGACATCGGCCCCATCGAACAGGCCCACCGAGACGGCGAAGGCATCGTATGGATCCACTTCCACGCCGTCCGCGCTCGTCGGCACCCACTGGAGCCGCTCGGCGAAGACTTGATGCCGTAAGCGGTACGACGCACGCAATTCATCTTCTCGCGACAACGTTCTGACGCAAAGATCGTCCTCTCGAAATTCGACCCGTCTGCCTTCCTCCACCAGCTGCATGCCGCCCTCCTTTCGTGACCTGGCCCCCCATCGGTGGCGATAGGAGATGCAGCAACAGGCCTCCGTGCGTCACCTGGCGACCCCGCCAGGTGACCAAGGCGGGGCTCATTCGATAGAACTGTCACCAGTTGCGTGATCCCGTCCTCGCACACAACCGATCCAGGAGGCGACGAGAGCATGAGTGAAAAGGTCAAGCTGCAGCTGATCGACGGATTTCGCCACGCGCCGACCGCCGGACGCGGAAGCGTCTCAACCGGAGGAGGCCGTGGTGGCGACTTTCTTCTGCATCAATTGGTCGGCGACGTCGGCGACAATGAGTTGCCCCTCGCCCTAAAGGCGTCTGAGAAGCGGCTGAACGCGCTGCTTGAGGACCGGCATCGAATCGGGCGGGACCTCCACGATTGCGTCTTGCAGTCGCTCTATGCGATCGGGCTGAGTTTGGAGACCTCGCGGCGTATCAGCGGGCAGGACGCGGTCCCCGCGACTCATCCCGGCGAGCAAGTGATCGCGCAACTGAACAAACTGATCCACGAAATCCGGAGAATGATTCACAGCCTGAATGACGGTACTGTGCAACCGTTCGATCTCCGCTCGGAGATCGACGAACTGGCCATGACGTATCAGCAGGTCGGGCAACTGGACATCAACGTGCTGCTGCAACCGCGGGCGCTCGAGTTGCTCACGCACGAAGAAGAGCGAGAACTGCTGAATATTGCGCGTGAGGCGCTGAGCAACTGCGTCCGGCATGCTCAGGCCACCCGGGCCATCGTGCGCTTGCAAAACAGGAAATCCCGTATCCGCTTGTCCATCGCGGACAACGGCATTGGGTTCAGCGTGACCGACGTGGGGGCGTCGGGCTTTGGGCTGGCCAACATGGAAGCCCGGGCTAAAAAGCTCGGCGGCATGCTGCGCATCCGCTCACTGCCCGGACGCGGCACGACGATCGTGGCGGAGTTCGCCCTGGAACCCATTTTGACATCCGTATGAAACCACCGACTCGGCTGCTGATTGTCGACGATCACGAGCTGGTGAGGAAGGGCTTGCGGTCCTTTCTGGACCTCGAAGACGATTTGCGCGTCGTCGGAGAGGCGGACCGGGTGGCGGATGCACTCGCGCTGGTGGACCAGCTGCAGCCGCACCTGGTGCTGCTCGACATGCGCTTGCCCGACGCGACGGGCATGGACGCCTGCCGCAGGCTGCTCGCGATCCGTCCTGATCTGCGCATCCTCGTGCTGACCAGTTACGCCGAGGACACCACCGTGCTGGCCGCCCTTCAGAGCGGGGCTCATGGTTACGTGCTGAAGGATATCCGTACCGATGAACTCCTGCGCGCCATCCGCACGGTGGCGGATGGACAGGGGTATCTCGATCCACGGATTGCGGAGCAGGCCCTGTTGTGCATCAAGAGCGCGACGCGGGGCGGGGTAAAGCCGGAAGGATTGGCTCAGTTATCCCGGCAGGAACGCCTGATCATGCCGCTGCTCGCGGACGGCAAGACCAACAAGGAGATCGCCTTGGCGCTCCGGCTGAGCGACAAGACGGTCAAGAACTACCTGGCGAATATTTTCGACAAGCTCCACGTCAAGCGCCGGACCGAAGCGGTCGCGTGGTTCCTCCGTTCGACGGGCGCCGCATCGGACGATCCCCTTCTCCGCACGTAGATCACGCCATCAGGCTCATATCTTATTTCAAGCTGCAGATCGGCAGGCACTCCCAAGCGGCCGCCTGCCATGCGGGCCGTGTTCAAGGCAGCCGCGGCCGTATCGTCGCCGCACTGACCTTCGATCGGGTTCCTCAGGCAGTTCTCTCAAGATCCACCCCGACCCAACCGATACCATACCCACACCAGCGGTGCACGTCGTGCTCTGGCGCGGTCAGCACCACGCGCCCGGCACTCTCCATGATGTTGGAGCCAACGCCTTGTCTCCACGCTGCTGACCCGGAGGCTTCATGTCGGATCATCCGTCCGCTTCACGCCTCACCGTCCTCATTATCGAACCGTCTGAACAGCGCGCGGCCCGCTGGCATGCCCTCCTGCTCGACCCGCGAGCCACGGGGCACGACATCGGTCTCGCACGGTCTCTTCGGGAAGCGCTGCACCATCTTTCGGTTCGCCACGCCGATGTCGTCTTGATGAATCTGACCCTCCCGGACTATAAGGGAGCCGACGCAGTCCAAGCCTTCCGCACGACGATGCCGAATTGCCCGCTGGTCGTCTACCATCCTGGCGACGACGAAGCCTTGCTGCTTGCAGCCGTACGTTACGGAGCGCATGAGATCCTGTTTCCTTTTGCCTTCGACGCCGCGTCTGTCCGCATGGCGATGAACGCCGCCACGGTTCGGGGGCAGCAGCCGGCCTCCCACACCTTCACGGCGGTGGGCACAACCACGCCCGCCCGCACGGTCCATGACCTGAACAATGCGCTCACGTCGATCAACGGTTTCACCGACGTCTTGTTGGGCCGCCTGCCGGCGGACGATCCGAGGCGTCCGCTGCTGGAGCAAATCCGCGACAGCGGCCGCCAGGCCGCCGCACTCCTCAAACTGCTTCCTGCCGTTCCCGCTCGGAGCCTCCCGACGGCGCGCCATTCTGCCGTGACCACGCTTTAAATTGACAGGCTGCACATCTCTGACTAGGATTACCGCCGGTTTGCAGTCGCTCCTTCGCTCAACGACAGGAGGAAGAATGTCCGAAGAACATGCGACGCACCTCCACACCCGCCCAAAGCCGGTCGCGGTGCCCATGAGCCGCGCCGAGCATCTATTCGAAGCCGCGGTGTTTTCCAGCCGATGGATTCAAGCGCCGTTGTACGGCGGGCTGATCATCGCCGAACTTCTCTATGCCTACAAGTTCCTCACCGAATTGTGGGAAATGATCACCCACATCGGCAAGCTGGAAGAAACCGTCTTCATGCTCGGCGTGCTGGGGCTCGTCGACGTCACCATGGTCGCCAATCTCTTGACCATGGTCGTCATCGGGGGCTACGCCACGTTCGTCAGCAAACTGGATTTGGAGCACCATCCCGACCGGCCGGATTGGCTCAGCCATGTGGATCCCGGAACCATCAAGGTGAAGCTCGCCGCTTCCTTGATCGGCATCTCGAGCATTCATTTGTTGAAATCGTTCGTCGACATCGCGAATGAGAATCCGGAGCACGTCAAGTGGAAAATTTTCATTCACATGACCTTCCTCGGCTCTGCCATTCTCTTGGCCTGGACCGACAAGATCATGCAAAAGGACAAGAAGCACTGACGCGGAACGCTACTGGGCTTCTGATTAGACCCAGGCGGGGGTGAGGATGCCGTCCTGCGCGCGCCAGTGCGGAGCCCAGGCGAGCGTAACCAGCGTGACGGCGATGTGGGCTTTCGCGGGGCGTACGAGGATCCTCTCGAGCGGCTCGTGCAGGGGGTCGCTCGCGGCCACCAGAGCGTCGGTGTCCGCTTTGAATCGGGCATCGAGATCGGCGAGTTGCTGCTGGAGCGCGGCCACGGTGTCTTCCGCGTGACTGACGTCCTGCGATTCTTTCATCACCCGGCCGGCGCTCCGAATCGCCGTCGTCGCCCGGCCGATGTTCGCCTGACTGATCGTCTTCCGTCCCAATAATGCGCCGAGAATCGAGGCTCCGACCGCAATCGCGGCCTGGACCTGGGTCGACCGTGCTTCGGTCTGCTGCTTGGCTCGCGCCTGTTCAGCGCGTCTGATCCGGTCCTGAAGGGCGGCGATCTTCGGCGCGTATTTCAGCCGCAACTCTTCGACGGCCCGATCCCGCTGCTCCCGACCGGCGTGTTGCATCCGAAGCCGAAAGTCCCGCTCCGACTCCCCCGGCATGGATACGACTTTGGTGCTCGGGCTCCGCAGAAGATCGAGCGTCCGGGTGCGAAAGAGCCAGCTGCCGAACTCCTTGCTCCAGTCGGCGTAGCTTTTGGCTTTCCCGGCCGCCGACGGCACCGCGAGAAATTCCCCTTCGCCGTCGGCCTCCAGCTCGAGGTCGGTCGGCGAGATCTCCACCGTGTTGGCGCGCTCCCAGTCGACAGGGACCGGCCCCTCGGCGAGCGGAGCCAGGACGGTGGTCTCTTCCAGCCGATCGATGCCGTTCTTGGCATCGACAAACCGGAGGTGGGCCGAACCCAACACCATCGGAACATAGAGCAACCGCGCTCCCTCCGGTCTTGTTCCGCGCAGCGGCAGGACGCGCTGCGGGACATCCGGCGGCAGGACGGGACGCGCCATCGACTGGGATCCGTCCTGCCCAGTCCGCCCCAGCGGTCTTTCCGACTCCTCCGTCGGGCCCGTGTCAGCCACCCGTTGCTTCACGGGATCCATCAAGGTTTTTATTTGGGCCCTGGTCAACGGACCACGCAAATAGGAAAGGCACCACCGGGTTTCAAAGACGACCGGTTCGTCTTCATGGACGTTGTTCATGAGAAAGATCCGGTTGCCCAGTCCCGCCAAAACCTGTTCCATGCGCCCCCTGTCGAACCTCTTCCCGGAGCTGAGCGACGCGCCCTCCAGCCCCTCCAGCACCCTGGCCTTGTCCCGCTCGGTTTGCAGTCTGCCGAGGAACCAGGTGCCAGCGTTGGCCAACCCTTTATAGTCCAGGTCCACGGGATTCTGCGTCGCCAGGACGACGCCCAAGCCAAACGCCCTGGCCTGCTTGAGGAGCGTCAGCAAGGGCCACTTGGAGGGCGGGTTGGCGACCGGCGGGAAATACCCGGCGATCTCGTCCATGTACAGCAGCGCCCGCAAACTTGTCGTCCCGCTTTGAGTCCGCATCCATCCCACCATTTCGCTGAGGAGCAACGTGACGAAAAACATGCGTTCGGCATCGTTGAGGTGCGCGATGGAGAAGATCGCCAATCGCGGCTTGCCGGCCGCCGTATACAGCAACTGCTGCACGTCCAACGGCGCTCCTACCAGCCAAGACTGGAATCCGGGTGCGGCCAGAAGGTTGTTCAATTTCATCGCCAGGGCAAACCGCTCCTTGGACGGGAAGAACGACTCAATGTCCATAATCCCGATCTTGGTCACCGGAGGCTGTTGAATCGCATGGATCAGGGCCGCGAGATCCAGATCGTGACCTTGTTTCCAGCCGTGACCCAGAATCGTCGACAGCAGGATATGCTCCCGGCTTTGGATCGGATCGGCCTCGATGCCCAGGAGCACGAGCAAGCCCGTCACCGTGGTGGTGATGCGCTCGCGCAGCAGCTCGGGATCCTCCCGCACGTCGACCGCGGGGGCCGCGAAAGACCTCAGAATGGAGACTGGAAGACCGGCCGTACTCCCCGGGGTGTAGATCGCCGCCTCCGCCGCATCGCGGAGCCGTTGGATCCGGGCCTCGTCCTGCTGCCAGGATGCCAGCCCCTGCTTCCACAACTCCGCTTGCTGCGCCGCATAGTCATCGGGTGTAAGTCCCTTCTTCCGCGCGTCGTCTTCATTGATCCAGGGCCGGAAGGCTTCGCCGCTGAGGCGCGGGAACGTCAGCAGCAGGTTGCCGAGATCCCCCTTCGGATCGATGATGATGGCCGGAATCCCATCGATGGCGGCTTCCTCGAGCAACGCCAGGCACAAGCCGGTCTTGCCGCTGCCGGTCATGCCCACACAGACGGCGTGCGTCACCAGATCCTTGGAATCGTAGAGCAGCCACCCCGGCTTGGCCCGCTTGGCGGCAAGATCGTATGGCCGTCCCAGGTAGAACGCGCCCAGTTTTTCAAACTCGCTGGTCGCTCCGCCGTCACGCCCCGCTTTGGCCGCGGCCTTCTTCTTGGCAGGCATCGATCACCATTCTTTGAAGATGAGGAAGACGGCGCCGACCATCAGACCGAAGCCGGCGAGGTAATTCCATTTGAGCGGCTCTTTGAGATACAGGACCGAAAACACGCAAAACACGACGAGCGTAATGACTTCCTGGATGGTTTTCAATTGCGCGGCGGAGAATTCGTAGTGGCCGATACGGTTGGCAGGCACCTGGAAGCAGTACTCGACGAAGGCAATTCCCCAACTGACGATGATCGCCATCCACAGCGGCGACTCCTTGTACTTGAGGTGCCCGTACCAGGCGAGGGTCATGAACACGTTGGATACGGTCAGGAGAAGGATAGTGTGCATGGGCCTCCTTTAAACCTGTACACCTTACTCTCGCGCCCGGGCAGTGCTTCCGATCGGCGCACAGTCACCAGTCACGGTACGCATCACGGGAACCCGCCGTACTCACCCGTTCCGACCGCATCACAATCCCGCTTCCCTGAGGACCTGCCCCGTGTAGGAGCGCTTGGCCTTCGCGATGTCCTTTGGCGTCCCCTCGGCCACGATGTCGCCTCCGCGGTCGCCGCCTTCGGGACCTAGATCGATGATCCAATCGGCGTTTTTGATCACGTCCAGATTGTGCTCGATGACCAGTACGGTGTTGCCCGCCTCCACCAGGCGGTCCAAAACCTCGAGCAGCCGCTGCACGTCGGCGAAATGGAGCCCCGTAGTCGGCTCATCCAGGATGTACAGGGTCCGGCCGGTGGCGCGCTTGGAGAGCTCTCGAGACAGCTTCACGCGCTGCGCCTCGCCGCCCGACAACGTCGTGGCCGACTGGCCGAGCTTCACGTAGTGCAGGCCGACGTCGTGCAGCGTCTGCAGCTTCGCCTTGATCAGGGGAATATGCTCGAAAAATTCCAGCGCATCGTCCACCGTCATGTTGAGCACGTCGGCGATGCTCTTTCCTTTGTGCAAAATTTCCAGCGTCTCGCGATTGTACCGTTGCCCTTTGCAGACTTCGCACGTGACGTACACGTCGGGCAGAAAATGCATTTCAATTTTGATCAAACCGTCGCCCTGGCAGGCTTCACATCGCCCGCCTTTGACGTTGAAACTATACCGGCCGGCCTTGTACCCCCGGACGCGCGACTCCGGCAGGTTCGCATAGAGGTCGCGGATATGGCCGAAGACCCCGGTGTAGGTGGCCGGATTGCTGCGCGGCGTGCGACCGATCGGCGACTGATCGATGTCAATCACCTTGTCGAGGGCGTCCGCCCCCTTGAGTTCTTTGCATCCATCGATCTTCGGTCTCTTGTGGTAGAGCAACTGCGTGAGGGAATGGAACAGCACTTCCAGGACCAGCGTGCTTTTCCCGGATCCGGATACGCCGGTGACGCAGGTGAACAGGCCGAGCGGGATCTTGGCCGTGATGTTTTTGAGATTGTGCTTCTGCGCCCCCACGACGGAGAGGAACCCTTTGGGCTTCCGGTTGCGCGGGGGAACGGCGACGGCTTGCACGCCCCTCAGGTACTGGCCAGTCAGGGAATCCGGATTCCCCATGACCTCCTGGGGAGTTCCTTTCGCGATAACGTGGCCGCCGTGAGATCCGGCACCCGGCCCCATGTCCAGAATGTAATCGGCGGCCGCCATCGTCTCGGCGTCATGTTCGACCACCACCACGGTATTGCCGAGATCGCGCAATCGCAGCAGCGTCTGCAGGAGCCGCCGGTTGTCGCGCTGATGCAGGCCGATGGAGGGCTCGTCGAGAATATACAGCACCCCCACGAGGCCGGAGCCGATCTGGGTCGCCAGCCTGATCCGCTGCCCTTCGCCGCCGGACAAGGTGGCGGCCGCGCGATCCAGCGTCAAGTAGTCGAGCCCCACGTTCACGAGGAACCCCAGGCGTTCTCGAATTTCCTTCAGAATGCGGTGGGCGATGACCAGCTCACGGTCGGTGAATTTGAGCGACACGAAGAAATCGGCGGCGGCCCGCACCGACAGATGCGTGACGTCGGCGATAGATTGCTTGGCAATCTTGATCGCCAGGCTTTCCGGCCGCAGCCGCGCGCCGTGGCAGGCTTCGCACGGCTCCAGCAACGTGAAATCTTCTTCCTCCGGGCATCCCGGCGTGACCGCGTAGCCGATGCCGTCGCACGCGGGACAGGCCCCGTGCGGGCTGTTGAACGAAAAGATGCGCGGGGTGATTTCGGGATAACTGACGCCGCACTTGATGCAGGCCAGCTTGTCGCTGTACAGCTGTGTATTCCCGTCTTCCGTCAGGATACCCACGAGGCCCCCGGTGAGTTTCAGCGCCGTCTCCACGGAATCGGCGAGCCGGCGCATCAACGCGTCGCCCGGCTTCATGATGAGCCGGTCGATGATGATCTCGATCGTGTGCTTTTTCTGCTTGTCGAGCGCGATGTCCTCGCCGAGGTCCACGATCCTGTCGTCGATCCGGGCCCGCACGTACCCGGCACGCCGCATGTCGAGCAGCTCCTTGCGGTACTCACCCTTGCGGCCCCGCACGATGGGCGCCAGGATCTGAAATTTCACCCCTTCCGGCAGGGCCGCGATCCCGTCCACCATTTGTTGAACGGTTTGGGCCGTGATCTCTTCTCCACACTGGAAGCAGTACGGCCGGCCGACGCGGGCAAACAGCAGGCGCAAATAGTCATAGATCTCCGTGACCGTTCCCACCGTGGAGCGGGGATTGTGGCTCGTGCTCTTTTGCTCGATGGAGATGGCCGGCGACAGCCCTTCGATCGAATCGACGTCCGGTTTGCTCATCTGCTCGAGGAACTGCCGAGCGTAGGCCGAAAGCGATTCCACGTACCGCCGCTGCCCTTCGGCATAGATCGTGTCGAAGGCAAGTGAGGACTTGCCGGACCCGCTCAGGCCCGTGATGACGACGAGTTTGTCGCGTGGAATCTCGACGTCGATGTTCTTGAGATTGTGCTCGCGCGCGCCCTTGATGATGATGGACTGTGACATGGGTCGCGGATTATACCATTCGCCCGGCTCGCCTTGACAAAGCCGGAAACCCGGTGCTACCACGCTGGCATGGAACACGTCCAAAAGCCCTCGGGCGCGGCCGACGCGGCGGTTCCCGCCCGCGCCGTATCGACCTGGTCGGGCGACGCACGGGAACAGGCGGTGCAGCGGATGTTCACGGCCATCGCCGGCGTGTATGACCTCAACAACACGCTCCTGAGCTTCGGGCTCCACCACCGCTGGAAGAAGATCGCCGCCTCGCTGGTCCCGATCGTGGAGAACGGCACGGCGCTGGACGTGGGGGCGGGCACCGCGGACCTCGCCTTGCTGGTCCAGCCCCGGATGGGCCTCCGCGGGCGGGTCGTCGCGTCGGACTTAAATCATGCCATGCTGTCGGCCGGGCTTCAGAAAGTCGCCCGCAATGGATTGACCGAAAACGTGACGTGCTTGCAGGCCAACGCCGAGCATTTGGGCTTCGCCGACGAGGCCTTCGACGCGGTCACCACCGGCTTTTGCATGCGGAACGTCGGGAATTTAGCGCAAGCCCTGTGTGAAATCCGCCGGGTGATGAAGCCGGGCGGGCGCTTCGTCTGCCTGGAATTTTCGCGCCCCGTCTTCGGGTGGCTCCGAGCCTTGTACGATTGGTACTCGTTCACGCTGCTGCCGTGGATCGGCACACGAGTGGCGCATGACCGGACCGGCGTCTACGAATACCTGCCGGCGTCCATCCGAACGTTCCCCGATCAAGAACGGCTCTGCCATGTGCTCCGCGAGGCGGGCTTCCGCGAGGTGTCGTACAAGAACCTCACCGGCGGCATCGTGGCGATCCATATGGCAACAAAATAGCGAAGGCGCGATCAGCGCTCAGCTCTCAGCAGACTGCTGACGGCTGACCGCTGAGAGCTGACAGCCGATGAATTCGGTCCTCTACATTTTTCTCCCCTGTAAGAAGGTCTATCCGCTCGGGATCACCTATCTGGCCGACTTCATTCATCGCCGGAAACCGGAAGTCCGCCAGCGCATCCTCGATCTCTCGCTGTATCCGCTGTCCGAGCGCAGCCAAGCCATTCGGGACGTGGCGCGGGAATTCAAGCCCGATCTGGTCTGTTTCTCCTGGCGCGATATTCAGATCTTCTCCCCGCATGAAGGGGATTCCTCCCTGGAGCACGCCTTCAACTTCTATTTCGCGAGCAATCCCCTGAAGCGTGTCGTGGCCTCCATCGAAGGCATCAAGCAGCTCTACCGCTATTACCGGCACATCTACACGATTCTCGGCTACCCCTGGCTGGTTCGGAAGGAACTGCCCTGCGCGCAGCTCATGATCGGCGGCGGCGCCTTCACGGCCTTTGCCGACCAACTGATCGAAAAGCTGCCCGAGGGCACGATCGGGCTTCTCGGCGAAGGAGAGGACGCGATCCTCAAAATACTGGAAGGCCGCTCGCTCGAAGATGAGCGCTATATCGTCCGGGAGGGCAACGAGATCAAGAAGGGCCGGCAGGGCTCTCCCGCCTTGCTCGACGCCCTGACGGTGGACCTGCCGTATCTGACCTCCATTTTCCCCCAGTACCGCGCGTACCAGGGGGAAGCGATCGGAGTCCAGACGAAGCGGGGTTGTCCCTATGACTGCGCCTTCTGCCTCTATCCCTACATCGAAGGCAAGCGCGTGCGCTATCGCCCGCCCGAGATGGTCGTCAAGGACATTGCCCAACATTATCACCAGTGGGGCACGCGCCGGTTTTGGTTCACCGACGCCCAGTTCATCACGGGCAAGGAAGCCTATCCCCAGTGCACCGAAATCCTGGAGCGCATCGTCAGCGAAAAGATGGAGATCGAATGGTCCGGCTACATCCGCACCTCGCTCATCACCCCGGACCTCGCCAAGCTCATGGTGCGATCCGGGGTGGGAGACTTGGAAGTCGCCATTACCTCGGGCTCCCAGGAAGTCCTGAACAATCTCCATATGGGATTTAAACTCGAACGGCTGTACGACGGCTGCCGGTATCTGGCGGAAGCCGGCTTTAAAGGCAAGGTCATCCTGAATTATTCGTTGAACAGCCCCAAGGAAACGGAGGAGACGCTTCTGGAGAGTGTTGAAGCCTACAAGACCGTGGCCTCGATTCTCGGTGAAGAACGCGTGTTTCCGTTGATGTTCTTTCTCGGCATCCAGCCGAATACGGATTTGGAGCAGCGGCTCCTGGAAGAAGGGTACCTGTCCGCCGGATATAACCCGCTGATGTTGACTCCCACCAGCATCCGGAAACTGCTCTATAACCCCGCGCCCCTCAATAAAATTATCGCGAAAGCCTGCCTGGCAGCCTGGGACCGTAAACACGGCAGCCGAGATCCGCGGAAATGGTCTGGATCCCTCTCGCAGGCGGCGGACGACAAGGGAGCCTATGCGGATGCCAATCTGATTCGCGGGATCGAGGGCAATTCCGGACGAGACGCCCTGTTGTCTCTCGAGGAAATTCTGCGGTCACGGCGGGCCCACGGAGGCGCACCGAAGGCCGGCCCGGCCTCCGTCACCACCCCCGTCCATTGACCACCGGAGCACCGGGACCTTCTTGATTTCCAAGCAGATGCAATGCTATCATGCGCGCTCTTTTTAGAGCGGGGTGAGGTATGTCGACCGTGTCGGCCGAGGCAAGGGTTACGACAGCCGGATCCCGGCAGTCCGTGCTCCGGAGGAGGCTTGATGTATAAGACGATCTATATCCCGGTCGATAACTCCGACCATTCCAATACAGCGGTCGACGTGGGCGTCTTAATGGCCAAGACCTTCGGCTCCAAGATCGTCGGCAGCCACGTCTACGCCGCCAAAATGCACGATAAGCGGTTCAAGCAGATGGAAGCCGGCTTGCCGGAGGAATACCACGACGAGAAAGAATTGGACCGCCAGCGTCAGATTCACGATTCGCTGATTACCCGCGGACTTCAGATCATCACCGACTCCTACCTCGACTACGTCGACAAGAGGTGCACCGAGGCCAATCTTCCGGTCGAGCGCCGGTCCTTGGAAGGCCGGAACTGGAAGGTGCTGGCGGAGGACATCAATACCAACGGGTATGACTTGGTCATCATGGGCGCCTTGGGGGTCGGCGCCGTCAGGGACAGCGTGATCGGCAGCAACACCGAGCGGGTGGTCCGGCGGGTGCGTAATTCCGACATGCTGATCATCAGGAACACCCAGCCGATGACCGGAGGCAAGATCGTCGTCGCCGTGGACGGCAGCCCCTATTCCTTCGGCGGATTGATGACGGGTCTGGCGCTCGGCAAGGCATTCAATATGCCGGTGGAAGCCATCTCGGCTTTCGACCCGTATTTCCATTACGCCGCGTTCCACAGCATCTCCGGCGTCCTGAACGAGGAAGCCGGCAAGGTGTTCCGCTTCAAAGAGCAGGAAAAGCTGCACGAGGAAATCATCGACAGCGGCCTTGCCAAAATCTATCAATCCCATCTCGACATCTCGCGCGAGATCGCGCAGGCGGAGCAAACCGACGTCAAAACGACGCTGCTGGACGGCAAGGCCTTTGAAAAGATCATCCAATACGTCCGGAAGGACATTCCGGCGCTCCTGATCGTCGGCCGGATCGGGGTCCACAGCGACGAAGACATGGACATCGGCAGCAATACCGAAAACCTGTTGCGAAGCGCCCCGTGCAACGTCCTCGTGTCCAACCGCAAGTATGTGCCGCCCATCGATACCCAGGCGGAATACACCATCGCCTGGACGGAAGAAGCGCTGCGGCGGATGGAAAAAATCCCCGTCTTCGCCCGCGGCGTCGCCAAGACGGCGATCCACCGCTATGCCATCGAAAAGGGCCACACGATCATCAGCAACACCGTGGTTGATGCGGCGGTCGGGCACATTCTCCCGAAAGGCGCTATGGACGCCATGCGTGCGCTCGGCGGCAGCTTGGACGCGGCTGGCATCGACCGCAACAAGATGCAAGCGGATGATTCCGTGGCCCAAGACCTCATGGGATCGACGCTCAGCGGCATGATGACGCAGGTGGTCGAAGAGAAGCCCCAGGCGACGAATACCACCCAGGCGTACCTCGACCGGATGAGCCAGAACTATTTCGTCTGCGACGGATGCGGCTACGTCGGCAAGGGCGACACCCCCGTGAAGTGCCCGGTCTGTGGAGCGGAGGGAGCCCGCTTCAAGCAGGTCGACAAAAGCATTTTCGACGCCGCGGCCAAGGCCGAAGGGGCTCTCGAGACGGACCTGGCCTATGACGACGTGCCGATGCAGTGGACCAAGGACGCCAAGGAAGCCATCCGGGCGGTGCCGGCCGGGTTCCAGCGCCGCCGGGCCAAAGCCAAGATTGAAAAAACGGCCCGCAAGCTCGGCATGACAACCATCACGCTCGAGTACGCAGCGCCCATGATCAAGGAGGCCGCGGCCGAGGATTACCAGCCGATCTTCGGCAACAAAGGCACCGGAACCGCACCGGAGGCCGCCGCGAAGCTGGAGACCGTCAGCGGGACGCGGACGAACGGCCAAGCGTCTGCGGATCACGAGCCCGCCTCAGCCACTCCATCCTATACCTGGACGGCAGATGCGCAAGCCCGTTTGGACCGCGCACCGGAAGGCTTCATGCGGGATTGCACCAGAGCCTTGATTCTCAAGCACGCCGAGAAGCTGGGCGTCACGCACATCACGTTGGAAGTGGCGAACGAAGGCATCGAGCAGGCTAAAGGATACATGGCCGATGCCATGAAGACCGGGAACCTCAAAGACATGATCGCCAACCTCACCGGCAAAGCCAGTTCCTAGCCTTCCAATGCTCCATGTTGAATGAAGGCGCAAACTCTGAACTGACTGAACATTCATCATCGAGCGTCTGACGTCTCAGCAGTCGACAATGGGCAAATCACTTCCCATCATCAATGTCCCCTCGCTCGGTACCGCGCTGGGCTCGTTGGGGCAGCAGGTGGCGCAGTTCTTCACCCCAGGGGCGAAGGGCGACGGGCCCTACGACGGCCGGACGGTGGACGACTTCAAGCCGTATCTGGTGGCGCTGAACCTGACCAAGCGGTGCAACCTGAAATGCGATCACTGTTACCTCGACGCGACGACCAAGGCGGCGGGCGGCGACGACGAGTTGTCGACCGAGGAGTGTTTCCGCCTCATCGATCAAATCGCCGAGGTCAACAAAGGCTGCTTGCTCGTCATCACGGGCGGGGAGCCGCTGGTGCGGCCGGATATCCTCGACATCGCACGGCATGCCGTGGGGCAAGGCTTCATGGTGGTGTTCGGGACGAACGGGATGCTCATCAATGACGACATGGCCCGCACACTGGTCGACATCGGGGTGATGGGCGTCGGCATCAGCATCGATTCGCTCGATCCAGCCAAACACAACAGATTCCGTGGCGTGCCCGGCGCGTGGGAAGCCGCCGTCGCCGGCATCGAAGCCAGCAAGCGCAACGGGCTGCAATTCCAAGTCCACTTCAGCGCGCAGCCGATGAACTATCAGGAGCTGCCGGCCGTCGTCGAATGGGCGCATGGCCTCGGCGCGCGCGTCCTCAACGTATTTTTCATGGTCTGCACCGGGCGTGGCGAGGAACTCACGGACATTACGCCCGCCCAGTACGAGGAAGTCTTGGGCTACCTCGTGGCCTGCCAGGACAACTACAAGGGCATGTTGGTGCGCGCCCGCTGCGCTCCCCATTTCAAGCGGCTGGCGTATGAAAAGGACCCGAATTCTCCGATCACCAAGGCGACCGGCTACATGGGCGGCGGCTGCCTGGCTGGCACCAACTATGCGCGCGTCACCCCCAACGGTGAGCTGACTCCGTGTCCGTACATGCCCCTGTCGGCTGGCAATGTCCGCGATCGAAGCTTTGCCGATCTGTGGGACAAATCGGACGTGTTCAATTCATTTCGGTATCCGCAGCTCAAGGGGAAGTGCGGGGATTGCGAGTACACGGACATCTGCGGAGGCTGCCGGGCGCGCCCGTACGTGGACCACGGCGATTGGCTGGACGAAGACCAATGGTGTCTCTATACCCCGAAGGGCGGCGAAAAAATCAAAGTGGCATTCAACGTCCCCGAGGAGTCGCCTGTCACCTGGGACGAGGCGTCGTCGCTCCGCCTCAGCCGCATTCCTTATTTCCTCCGCGCGATGGTGAAGAAAGGCGTCGAAAAGCACGCGAGGGAGCATCAGATTCCCGTCATCACAGTGGAGCTGATGGAAGAACTGCGGAAAAAGCGGTTCGGCAACGAGGCGCCGGTTTTCAAGTTTTAACCAGGCAGCGGTCAGGCGTTGGCCAGACGCTGACCAGTTGCTGAATGGCTGCAAGCTGAGCTTCCATGGATGCCTTACAAAGCATCACCACCGATCTCAATACGCTCATCCCGATCGTCAATCATTGGTTCCATCTCCTGTCTGCGGTCATCTGGATCGGGGGTCTGGCGTTCCTCGTCTTGGCCGTGACACCGGGTCTCCAGCGGGCCGTCGCCAAGGAGCAAATCAAGCCGATCACGGATGCGTTTTATCAGCACTACAAGAAGGTGGCCGGGATCTTGCTCGTCGTGCTGCTCTTCACCGGCGGCATCAACCTGCACTACGTGAACCAGGTGCTGACCTCTCAGACCGGCAGCGGGGTGCAGCATCACGCCAAGTATCTGACCGTCTTCTTCATCAAGCTGTTCCTCGTCCTTTGTCTGCTCACGCTCTTTCTCTATACGGTGATCTTCAAATCAGAAGATGACGAGGAGGGCGATGAGGGAACCTATGAGGCCATTCCCTACCAGCGGGCCGCGCTGTGGATGGGATTCTTCATTATTCTCTGTGCCGCCGCCATGAAGCATTTGCACCAGTAGGCTGGGGACCCCTCCGTTTTTGACCCTATCCACCCTGTATCAAAAGCAAACCCACCAGTACCTAATCTGATACAGGCCAAGATTCAACGAACTCCTGGCCGAACTTCCCAGTGCCCACTACTTTTTCGACTAGTTCCCCTGTTGGGTCAATCAGTTACTGCAGATTCGCCACAGGAGCCCTCGTTGCGCTGACGCTTGGTACAGGCATTGCTGTGAGGTGCTTGTCAAGGGGCGCACGGCACGCCTATGTGTTGGGCTGGAGAACGTTGGAGTCAGGAGGTGTGGCGACGAATGGAGCCCCCGGTATCGAGCTCAGGGACTGCTGCTGAATCTTTGCGGTCCCCTGGCTGTGGCCCTTCTGGATCGTGCCCATCCAGACCGGCGCCGGCGCCTCCACCGGCTGCCACGTGCGCCGTGCCTCTCTATGGAGGCACGGCCCCTCGTTCCCGCCAGGATTTCACGGAGCGCTGGAGCGGCTGGAGCACGCCATGTCGCTGAGAAGGGGGCCGCGCAGCAGAAACCGTCCATCATCGTGTCCACACACCAGACGGTTCACAGTCAGCCTCCCGCTGAGTCTCCTCAACCGAGTGCGCAACACCGTATATTGGGTGCCCGAATTAACCTTGGCGCATTTCGTCGAGCGAGCGCTCATCCTCGCCCTGCACCGGCTGGAGTCCGTGCATGGCGGGCCGTTTCCACGACGCATGGCAGAACTGAAGCCGGGTCGGCCGAAACGAAGCGCCAACGCGACGGCTGATGCATCGCGCGCTGCTCTCGAGGACGGAACGCCGGTGCCGCAGCTCCACGTGGACAGTATGCCGGTCGGTGGCGCCGGTGTGGGGCAGAAGAACCCTCGGGCTCCGAGTCCGGCGGACTGACAGCCGCCGGGGAAAATGAAACCTGTGGAGCACTGCTCGATGGACCAAGACGCCCCACAGTCAGTCCTGGTCGTGGACGACGACCCGGACATCCTGACGGCACTTCAGGATCTGCTGGAATACGAGGGCTTTCACGTCGACTGCGCCCATACCTGCCGGGAAGCGTTGTCCTCGGTGGAGCAACACCACTACAACGCCGTTCTGCTCGATCTCGGCCTCCCTGACGGCGACGGGCAAAGTGTGCTGCATCGGCTTCAGCAGTCCGACCCCTCGCTGCCGGTCATTATCCTCACCGCCGCCACCTCTATGGACAGGAAACTGGGCTCGCTCACCCAGGGGGCCTTCGCGCACCTCACCAAACCCTATCATCGGGAAGAGCTGCGGGCGATCCTCCACCGTGCGATCGGCATGAAGTCCCTGGCGACCAAGGCGGAGGGCATCGCCGTAGCGCTGTCGGAAAGCGAGGATCGCTTCCGGTCGGTCGTTCAGTCGGCGCCCGATGCCATCGTGGTTGCCGACGAACACGGGTACATCGTCTCCTGGAATGATGCCGCGAGACGGATGTTTCAATACAGCGTTGCCGAGGCGGTCGGCAAACCGCTCACCATTCTCATGCCTATGCGCTATCGCGAAGCCCATGAGATGGGAATCGAGCGGATACGAACGTCCGGCCGCTCCAAGATGCTCGGGAGCGTTGTCATGCTGCAGGGCCTGCGCAAGGACGGCAGCGAGTTTCCCATTGAATTGTCGCTGGCGACCTGGAAGACCAGGGAGGGAGGTTTCTACAGCGGCATCATCCGGGACATCTCCGCGCGGATGGCCACCGAGGCCGCCCTTCAGGACAACGTGGAACGGTTCCACTTGCTCACGGAACATCTGTCGCTGGTGTTCTGGATGAGCGACGTGGCGAAGAACGAGTTGACCTACGTCAGTCCGTCGTACGCGCAAGTCTGGGGCCGCCCGTGCGACGAGCTCTATCGTTCGCCGCGCGCATGGCTGGAAGCGGTGCATGATGATGACCGGCCCCGCGTCTTCCATGCCGCCATGACCAAGCAGGCCATAGGCGCCTATCGGGAAGAGTATCGCATCCGGAGACCGGACGGGAGCCTGCGCTGGATCAGGGATCAAGCGTTTCCGATTCGCGATGCGTCGGGGGTCGTGCGGCGCATTGCCGGGCTAGCCGAAGACATCACGCAGGAAAAAGAGCGCGAGGACGCCGTGCGGCATTGCGAGGAACGGGTCCACCGGGCGCTCGCCGCGGCGGAGCTCGGCATCTGGGATTGGGATCCCCACTCGGGATTGCTGTATTGCTCCCCAAGAGCCATGACGCTATTGGGCAAGGGCGCTCAGAGCCGATACCTGACCACGGATGACTTGCTGGCGCTCGTCTACGAGGAAGACCGACATGAGATCCGCCAGGTCTTGAGCCGAGCTCGCGTCGAACCCGACAATGTCTGCGTACTCCGGCATCGCGTGCGCGGCCGCGAAGGGACGCTCCACTGGCTCGTGTGGTTTGGATACGCGCTGAAGCACCACGGCACGGTATCCAGATGGGTCGGGTCGGTCGGCGCGCTGGGTTGATCAGCCGGGTTTCTTCGGTCCCGCGAACGCCTGCTTGAACACTGCTCTGAGACCAAAATACGCAAACGAATCTTTGAGGTTCGAATACAGCCGTTTGAAGGCTCCCATCTCGGGATTGGTCACGTATTCCATCGTCAGCACGACGCGTTCTTCCTGCTCCGCCAACGGCGTGACAGCATGCCAGAGCTTGTCGCCGTTGAAGATGACCATGTCGCCGGGCTCAGTGACGAGTTCCAACCGCCTCGGCGTCTTCGTGGGATGCCCCTTGAACAGCTCACAGACCAGTTTGCAGTGGACCGACCGGTCCACCAAGCCGAGTAAGATGGTGTAGCGGGCGCCCTTGTAATACGAGGTGTCGTAGTGGAAGCCGATGTGGTCGCCGGCTTCCGTGTAATAGTACAACGCGCAAGCATGCGGGTCGTTGTCCGGGCACAATTGCAGATCGGCATCGGTGAGCCGGTTCAGGAACGCGCGGAACGGACCTGACTGGTACAGGTCCAGAAACGCCGGCGCCTTTTGCCGCACGGTGTAGTAGCTGACGCTGCCGCCCTTTTTGTGGCCGGGAATATAATTGCGGTTCACGTCGCCCTTCACGCTTTGCGCGCTCGGCACCAGGGCTTCTTCGACGAAGCCGCGCGGCAGGAATTGCTTGATGACGAGAAACTCCTCTTGATCCCAATACTCGCGGCGCAGCCGCTCGACATCCAAAGAGGCCACCGCCCGCTCTACCGTATCGCTGATCGTGCCCGCCGCCACTGCCATGTTCATCCTCGCTGCTCGGCCGCCACGGCCGTGGGTTCTACTGCAGGCCTCCGAGCACCGGCGCCTTCACAATTTCCGCATCGGCCGGCGGTTTGAAGTCAAAGAGCTCGGCGCCCAGGCCGGTGTTGGCCTTCAGATCCGAAAACTCGAACGTGGCCACGTTGCCGCTCATTTCGTGCAGCGTGACGGTCCGAATATAGTAGGTCTTCGGAAACACTTCGATCACGATCCGCTGCAGCGTCCTCGTTGATTCCTGGTCCTTCGCCTTGGGCGTCAGAGTAAGCCGCCGGATGCCGCCCAGGCCCCGCTCCTTGCCCGGCGTCGGTTCGATGTCAAAGGAGGCATCCAATCGCGCCGCGCCCTGCAACAACTCCAGCGGAGCCTTGGACGCTGCCATCTGCGTCAATTTGCCGACGAGCACCTGATTGTGTTCGGGCACAAAAACCTTTACGTCGTCTCCATTCACGTAAATCTGCTCAGTCGCTGGATCCAAGTAATCCCACCGAAGCTTACCCGGCTTCTTGATATAGACCTTGCCGGACGACGTGACCGGTCTCTGGAAGCCTTCGATACGGGTCTGTTGTGAAAAATTCGCCTGCAAGTCCTTCAGCTTTTCGTAGCGATTCTGGATCTGCTTGACGACCTCCTGGACTTCCTGGACAGCCTTGTCATCAAACGTCTGCTCCGCCGCCGCCCACAGCGGGGCAACCGTCAGCATACTCAGCGCGGCGCCGACCAGCGCGACGCGGCTCATCCTTCGGCCGCTCCGACCGGTCCCCGACGCCCCAGCACTTCGCGGCGCCCGTCTCGTCCGGCCGCCCCCACGATGCCTTCGCTTTCCATCTGCTCGATCATGCGCGCCGCGCGCGGATACCCCACCCGCAACCGTCGCTGGATCAGAGACGCTGAGGCCTGTCCCGTAGAGAGCACCAAATCCTTGGCCTGCTCGTACACGTCGTCCTTCGCTTCCTCTTCGGAGGCGTCCTCCTGCTTCAGCGCTTGAAGTTCCTGGTTGTAGACGGGAGCGGCCTGCTTCTTGACGAATTCCACGACGGCCCGCACGTCGTCGTCCGAGACGAACGACCCGTGCAGACGCACCAAACGCCCCGTCCCGCTCGCCAAGTACAACATGTCGCCGCGCCCCAGCAGGGCCTCGGCGCCATTGGCATCAAGAATGGTGCGCGAGTCGGTCTTCGACGATACCTGGAAGGCAATGCGGGCCGGGAAGTTGGCCTTGATCAGGCCGGTCAAGACGTCCACGGACGGACGCTGCGTCGCAAGCACGAGATGGATGCCCGATGCCCGTGCCATTTGCGCAAGCCTGGCGATCTTATCCTCGACCTCCTTGGGAGCGACCATCATCAGATCGGCCAGCTCGTCGATCATCACCACGATGTAGGGCAGCGGCTCCGGTGGAGTCGGTTTAGGCTGCATGCAGCCGGGCTCGCCCTCGGCAAGGGCGCTTTCACCGGCCGACAACCGCTCTTCTTCCGTCAAGAATTGCATCGGCAGTTCCGGTTGGTTCACGGGCGGCGGCTCGGCGAAGGCTTCATGCAAGCCGGCCACTTTCCGATTGTACGCATCGATGTTGCGGACGCCGGCTTCGGCGAGCAGCTTGTAGCGCCGTTCCATTTCTCCGACGACCCACCCCAATCCTTTGGCGGCAGACTTGGCGTCCGTGATGACGGGCCGCAGGAGGTGCGGAATGCCGTCGTATGACTGGAATTCGAGCATCTTGGGATCGATGAGGAGCAGCTTCACTTCGTTCGGCTTCGCGGAGAAGAGGATGCTCAAGAGCATGGTGTTGAGCCCGACGCTCTTGCCGGCGCCCGTCGCGCCCGCGACCAGCAGATGCGGCATCTTGGCAAGATCGGCCGTGACCGGCGCACCGAAAATGTCCTTGCCGAGCGCGAGGGTGAGCTTCGAACGTGCCCGGGTGAACGCCTCACTCATGACGACTTCCTTCAGCGACACCGTCTCCCGCGCGCCGTTGGGCACTTCGATGCCCACCACCGACTTGCCGGGCAGCGGCGCGACGATCCGGAGACTCGTCGCCTTCAAAGCCAACGCAAGGTCATCGGCGAGATTGACGATCCGCGCCACTTTGGTTCCGGGAGCCGGCTCGAATTCGTACATCGTCACGACGGGTCCGGGGCGCACTTCCGTCACTTTTCCCTCGATGCCGAAGCTACCCAACGCTCGTGATAGGACCTCGGACTGCGCCTTCAGTTCGTCGTCGGACATGCGCGTGACGGGGCCCGACGGGTCGCTGAGCAACTCCTCGGGGTCCGGCAGCCGGTAGGCGCTGGAGTCGGCCTGGCTCGTGACTGGCTCGAGCTCGCCATCGGCCTCGCCGGGCGATTCACTCTCCGCCGTCGTGACCACGAGGGGCGGCTGGATGATCGGCGGCTCGGGCGCCACGGCGGGCGGCAACTCCTCAGCGGGCGCCGGCACTTCGGCAGGAAGGAGCCGGCTTGGCTTCTGAGCCCTCTGTCTTCGCTTACTACTGGATTCCGGCTGCGACTCCGGCCTCGCCTGCTCAGGCAACAGGGCCGAGACCCATTCGCGGAGGGCGGCCCACCGCGCCGGCATGCGCGCGATGACCTCGGTGAGCGACAACGGCGTCGTAAAAAGAAGGGAGATGAGAAACCCGGCCATGATGACGATGTGGGCGCCGGTGCTGGCGAACACGGCGCGGAGGCCGTCGCCCAACAGTTGAC
Source organism: Nitrospiraceae bacterium (assembly GCA_040255845.1). GTDB lineage: Bacteria > Nitrospirota > Nitrospiria > Nitrospirales > Nitrospiraceae > Nitrospira_D. The sequence continues at coordinate 68,864 of JBDZVU010000006.1, forward strand.
CCGCCACCCCGCCGGCCATGCCGCGGAACACCATCCCGCTCGTCAGCGTCGGCACCGCCGTCGCTTCCAGGTGCAGAAAGCCGCTGAGAAAGAGGACCGCCGCGAGCGAACTGGCGGCCGTGCGCAGCCTGATGCTGATGAGAGACTGCGAAAAGCACCGCAGGCCCAGCCGGCCGAGCAGAAAAGGAAACAAGTAGGCGGCTCCTCCGATGGCATAAAAGAATCCACCCGCCAGCACGGCGCCGAACGATCCGATTAGATTCCGGGGAGGAGCGGATGACGGCGCGCCGGCAGCGATCGTCGTCGCCTCCCCGGGCACGAACGACAGCAGACTGAGCAGGGTCAACAGACTCAGCGCGATGAGAATCACGCCGATGACTTCACGCTGGATATGGGAGGGAGGAGAAGGGGCACGGCGGGCCTCGCCCCGCTTCGCCGAGGTGGTCACACCCATGGCGCGGATGCTAGCACAGGGGGGAGGTCATTTCAAACGAGAGCGCGGCGGCGAGACATCGTGAAACGACATTTGTCTTGCAGGAAGATCGTGCGTCACTATGATAGAAACGCCATGACGGATGGTTCGCGGAAGCGGTTGATCGAGCGCCGGCAACACAAGCGGATCGCCCTTCCGCCGGGATCCCTGCTCTCGTTCACCGCCATCGATCCTTCTGCGTCTCCTGGAGAGCACGAAGGCGACGGGACCGTCGTCAATCTCTCGTACCGCGGCTGCCAACTCGTCACGGACGCGGCCGTACTGGTCGGCCGGGAATATAACTTGATCATCCAGGTCCCCGCCTTTCCGCACCCCGTCACCGTTGAGTGCGCCACCGTCCGGTGGGCCGACGCGAACGCATTCGGCTTCAAGTTCGAACTGATTCAACGGGAGCAGGAAGAGCAGTTGCGGGAATTCCTTCACCGGCTGCGTTCCACGGCTGCCTAGATTCGTCCAGTGGAGATCCGCCTGATCAGCTCTGCCAGGTCTTCGACGGAGCGGGTCTCGGCCCGAACGGTGCCCGGCCAATTGAGAGCCCGCACCGCCTCAGCGACCGCGGCGTCATCATACCCTTCATCCCTCAGCGAGTTCACCAACGTCTTCCGCCGGTGGGCGAACGCCGCCCGGACCAGCGCGGAAAAATCGGCTTCCTCGTGAGCCCGAAGAAGCCGCTCAGATTTGGTCTTCAGTCGCACGACGGCCGAGCCGACCTCCGGCCGCGGCCGGAAGCACTGCGCGGATACGGTGAACGCTTTGTGGATGTCGGCGGCATATTGCGCCATGACCGACAAGACGCCGTAGTTGTCGGTCCCCGGTTTGGCGACCAATCGATCAGCGACCTCCGCCTGCAGCATCAGAACGAGGCGCGGGAAACGTTGGCGCTGGTCGAGGAGTCGGAAGAGCAAGGGGGTGGAGATGTAATACGGCAAGTTCGCGACGACGATCGTTCCGGCGGGAAGCCGCTCAAGCGGATACACCAGTGCGTCGCCGAGGACCACTTCGAGATTCGGATATGCGGAGAGCCGGTCCTTCACATACGCATGAAGCCGCGGGTCCACCTCGACCGCAGTCACGCGTCCCGCCTCGCGGCAGAGGGCTTCCGTGAGAATGCCCCGCCCCGGTCCAATTTCCAGCACCTGGTCGCTCGGACGCAGCTCGGCCAAGGCGACGATCTTGCGCACGATGTTCGGATCGACGAGGAAGTTCTGCCCGAGGCGCTTGACGGCCGGAGGATCGGGACCCGCGGACATCACCCACCGGACGCTGGGCGAGCGCCCTTAGCCAGCCGTTGGGCCAACGCCGCGAGCGGCGTGCGATAGCAATCAATCAGGTCCGTAAACTCTTCGACCATGTCGTTTGTGAACGAAGGCCCCGGGCGCAGGGCGGCGAACTGCTGCCCCTCCTGCTGGCCGACCGCCTCGGCCAATAACGCGACCGTCCGTCTGTGCCACTTGGTCACCCGTTCGGTCCCTGCCACGGTATTCAGGTCCTGCAGCGTTTGTTTTGCCAGCGCATCCAGTTCCTTCAGCTGCTGTTGAATGACGGCGAGTCCCTTTGCAGCGTCGTACGGCATGTCACCCGCTCCTTATGCGGCGGTCCGTTTGCTGTGCCTCACGGAGGTAATCCTGGCAGCCAGCTTCACCGCTTCGATCAAGCTTCCTGGATCGGCGACTCCCTTTCCAACGATGTCGTACGCCGTTCCATGATCCACGGACGTGCGGACAATGGGCAAGCCGACCGTGAGATTCACGCAGGTGCCGAAAGCAACCAATTTTAGCGGGATCAATCCTTGATCATGATACATCGCGACGATGCCGTCATACTGCCCTGTGGCTGCCTTCCCAAAGAGCGTGTCCGCCGGCAGGGGATCGCTGGCCCTGATGCCCTTCTGCTGCGCCGCCTTGGCAGCCGGCCCAATCACCCGCACTTCTTCGTCGCCAAAGAGGCCGTGCTCGCCCGCGTGAGGATTCAAGGCCGCGACACCGATCTTCGGTCTGCGAATCCCGTACAGCTTCGTCAGAGCAAGATGCGCCAGCCGAATCCCTTTTTCGATCTTGTCCTGCGTGAGGAGCGCGGGCAGGTCCCGAAGCGCCACGTGCGTCGTCACGAACATGATCCGCAGCGGCCCGCCGACGATCATCATGCCCGATTCCTTCGCCCCCGTCAGATCGGCCAGCAATTCGGTATGGCCGGGATACCGGCAGCCCGCGAGATTGATCGCTTCCTTGTTGATCGGAGCGGTCACGATGCCGTCGATGCAGCCGGTTTGTGCCAGCTGGACGCCCGTTTTGATGAACGTCACGGAGGCGGCGCCGGTTTCAGCCGCCGCACGCCCGGCGACGAACCGGCCCAGGGGACGCTCCAAGGGATCCAGGACGGCAATGATGTCCCGCCCCGCAGGCATCGGTTCGTGCGACGCAATTCGTACGGCCTTCAGCGGCAGCTTCAAGACCTTGATGGTCCGTTCCATGACCGGCAACGATCCGATGACCAATGGGCGGCATGCCTGGCGCACGGCGCGTTGGCCCAGCGCCTTGGCAATCACTTCCGGGCCGATGCCGGCGGGATCCCCCATGGTGATGCCGAGCAGCGGTTTGTCCCGTGTCTGTGGTTTGCTACCTGGGAACTTCATGGATGTGTTGGAGCCGACCACTCAATAACCACACACACGTTCTCTATGCGTCACCATCCATACAAATACACCGTATAGCCTATATAAAGCACGGCAGTGGCGCTCAGCAACCACGGGCGCCAGTGACCGGCGACCACGATTTGGAGCAGCGCCAATCCGGATGCCGCCATCGCCAGGACAATGGTGGCGAGCGCGGACGAGGCCAGCGCCCATTCCGTGCCGAGCAGGCCGACCGAGACGGGAAACGTGCCTTGAAACACCATCGCACCCGTGACGTTGGCGACCGCCAGGCGGTCTTTTTTGCGATACAGCCAGAGAAAGCTGTTCGACATTTCCGGCAATTCGGTGGCTAGTGGAGCAATCAAGAGCGCCAGGATCAAGGGCGAGATCGACAGGGCGGCGGCCGCGCTTTCGGCTGCGGTCACGAACAGATGCGCGCCCGTGATCAGACCGGCGAGGCCGGCGACGCTTTGCACCGAGATGATTCCATACGAGGGGGTGGCGGCGTGCTTTGCGAACATCAACGGCTCGAGGTCGCTTCCTCCACCTTCTTCCTCCACATCCCCCAGTTTCAACTTCATATAGAAGACGTACAGGCTGATGAGACCGACCGCCGCCACGGCGTGCAGCACCCGGGAGGGGATGAAAGCCGAGGCGAGGGCGACGGAGTAGCCGGTCAGGAAGAACGTGAGATCGATTCTCACTTCGCGGTAATTGAGATGGAACCGGGCCGTCCGCTTGCCGGCGCCGGCGTACAGGGCGAGCAAGAGCGCAAGCAGCGGCAAGACGAGGGTACTGAGCATGAAGGGCGCGCCCAAGATGGCGCCCAACCCCACTTCAGCCTCTTGGACGGTGTGGCCAAAGAAAATCGCGATGATGGGAATGGACGTCTCGGGCAGGGTCGTTCCGATCGCCGCAAAGATGCTGCCGACCGCGCCCTCCGAGATGCCCAGCCGCTTGCCGAGCCATTCGATGGCGTTTGTAAAGAGCGCACAGCCGGCCAGCGTGACGGCCACGGAGACGACGAACAAGACCGCGTACCAGAGAAGGCTCACGAGCCGGCCCTGCGCGAGGCACGCCGCGGAAGGCGGCGATACGCGATCATCGCCTCGTCCATCACCTGCGTTAATGGACGGCCCGCGCGCTGTGCAACTGTCCTGCAGTCCGTATATTCGGGCGCGGCTTTCTCACGGCCGGGTCCCGTGTCCGCGATTTTGATTCGCACGTCGCCTCCCGGCACCGTCACCGTGACAAATCGCCGCGGCAGCACCTGTCGGCTCACCTGCTGAAGCCTCACGCCCAACGTCGTCGTTTCCCGAAAGAGAACGTCCAGCACCGCATCCGTGTGCTCGCGGTCGGCCAAGCAGCTCAGCACCACTCCGGGTCGGCCCCGCTTCATGATCACGGGCATCAGGACCACGTCCACGGCCCCTGCCGTGAACAACCGCTCCATGACGTGCTCATAGGCCTGCGGATTCAAATCGTCCAGATTGGTTTCGATCTGCATCACGCAATCAGTGGGCCGCGGAGCGTCGGTCTGATCGCCGGAAAGAAAGACCCGCAGCACATTGGGCCACCCTTCGGGATTGCGATCACCAGCCCCATACCCGACGCGGGCCGGTGTCATCACCGACAGGGGGCCAAAGTCCGACGTCAGCGTTCGCAGCAACGCCAGGCCGGTCGGCGTCGTCAGCTCACAGCGCGGACCTTCCGCATAGACGGGAATGTGCCTGGTCAACGCCGCCACGGCCGGCCCCGGAACCGGCAGCAAACCATGGGACGTCTGAATGGTGCCTGAGCCCAGATTCACGGCGGACGCGGTCACCCGGGTCACCTGCAACAGATGGCACCCGAGAATTCCGCCGACGACGTCGATGAAGGAATCCATGACGCCGACCTCGTGAAAATGCACCTCCTTCGTCGCGACGCGGTGCGCGATGCCTTCGGCCTCCGCCAGTTTGTCGAAGACGGCGCGGCTGCGCTGCTTGACGGGTTCGGGCAAACGGCTCGCCGAGAGAATGGATCGTATCCGCGCCAACGTGAGCGGCCGGCGAAACCCGTGCTCAATGTTCACGTCGACTTTGACGGCGTGAACCGCCCCTCGGTGAACGCGGCGCCGGCGCAGCCGATAGCCGTCCAACTTCAGCGCCTTGAGGCCCTGCACGAGTTTGCTCCACGGCAGGCCGACATCGATCAGCGCGCCGAGCACCATGTCCCCGCTGATCCCGGAGAAACAATCAAAGTGAAGCTGTCGTCCCACGATCTTCCCACCGCCGCCGGAATGGCGGCCCATCTTACCCAAGCCTCCCGGCAACGGCAATTGGCTGCTCGCATGATTGACAGTGTCCGGAGCCTGTGTTATCCCCTCTCCACCCACCATGCTGTCCCAGATTTCGTTGCACAGAGTCCCCGTACGGCTCACACCCTCCGGTGTCTCACGCCCATGAATGTGCTACGTTGCGTGAGGTGGCATCGTGCGCCGCATGTGCTGCCGGCCATGGTGCTCGCAGCGCTGATCCTCAGTCTGATGCCGTGTGCGTCGACGGAGGGATGGGCCAAGCCGAAGCCCTCGCGGGTGCCGAAGCCCGAGCCCGAGTTGAAGATTCTCCAACTCGACCTGGCTCCCACGCCCTACCAGCCGGGTAACGGTCCGCTGGAATTCTCCGTGACGGTCCAGCTTCCCAAAGACCTCAACGGCGCGACGATGCTCGAAGTCTCTTCCCTGATCAGCTCTCCGTCGAAAACGTCGCTCCGGTTTCTAGCACACCGCCAACCCGTCGAACTGCCCGCACCCGCGACCGTGGCCGAGGGCAATCCGACGTTGGCGCTCCGGCTCCTCTGGGACGGGCAAGACCACCGCAAGCAGATCGCCACCCCCGGATCCTATTCGTATGAAGTGCGGATCAAGCTCCTGACGCAGACCGAGAAGGGTCTCAGAACCATGATGGTGGCGTGGCCAAAGAGGGGAACGATCGAAGTGAAATGAAGGCCGGCATGCGGCGCGAGCCGCACAGGACCGGCTCGGCAGCCTTATCGTTTCGTGTCGGGTTTCCCTGTCGCGCCCTTGTCACGGTCTTCGCGCGTCGTGCTCGAGACATTGATGCGGTGCGCGAGGCATCCGGCCCCGAAGCCGTTGTCGATGTTCATGACGCCCACCCCTGCGGCGCAGGAATTCAACATCGTCAGGAGGGCCGCCAATCCTCCGAAACTCGCGCCATAGCCCCGGCTGGTCGGCACCGCGATCACCGGGCAGTCTACCAATCCTCCCACGACGCTCGGCAACACCCCGTCCATTCCAGCGGCTACGATAATCACTCGGGCCGTGAACAACCGGTCTTTCCGGCCCAGCAGCCGATGCAACCCCGCCACGCCCACGTCGTACAGCGTCTCGACATGGCTGCCCATGACCTCCGCGGTGATCCGGGCTTCTTCCGCGACCATGACATCCGCGGTTCCCGCCGTCACCACCAGCACATGGCCGTGACGCGGCCTAGGGCGCTCCTCGATCACCACGACCCGGGCGTCGGGATGGTAGCGCGCCCGCCGATCCACCCGGCAGATGGCCGGCGCAAGCGACCGCTCCACTCTCGTCACCAGCAGCGGCCCGCCTTTCTTGCGCAGCGCCCGCACGATGGACAGGATCTGCGGCTTCGTTTTTCCTTCGCACAAGACCACTTCTGGGAATCCTTGCCGCAACGATCGGTGATGGTCGAGCGAGGCAAAGCCGAGGTCTTCGAACGGCAGCGACCGGAGCCGCTTCACCGCCTGCTCCACGGAGAGCCGGTGCTCGCGGACCGCCGTCAGGAGGTCTGCCAGGTGTTCGGGCTTCATACGCCGCTCTTTTCCGCCTTGGCCGCCCGCTCCATCAACTCACTGACCGCTTTTCGGCAGGACTTCCCGTCGAACAGCACGGCGTTGATTTCCTGCGTGATGGGCATCTCCACGCCGTAACGCCGGGCAAGCCCCAACGCGGCGCGCGCGGTCCGGATACCTTCTGCCACCGCTTGCATGCCGCTCAGAATGGTCTCCAGCTTCTCGCCCTGTCCCAACCGGACACCGACGGCGTGGTTGCGGCTCAGCGCGCCCGTACACGTCAACACCAGATCGCCGACTCCCGATAACCCGTAGAACGTGCGCGGATCGGCGCCCATCGCCACGCCCAACCGTACGATTTCCGCCAGCCCGCGGGTAATCAGGGCGGCTCGCGCGTTGAGCCCGAGGTCCAACCCGTCGACCACACCGGCGGCGAGGGCCATGACGTTCTTCAAGGCTCCGCCCAGCTGGACGCCGAGCAGATCCGTATCGGCGTAGACCCGGAGGGCCGGAGCCATCAACGCCTGCTGAAATCGTTGGACGCGCGCTTGATCGCGGCCGGCGAGGCAGATGGCGGTCGGCTTCCCCGCGCTCAGCTCCGATGCGAAGCTGGGCCCGGACAACGCCATCAGCATCGGCGCCATGGCGGGAGGCAAGACGTCTTCCATCACCTGCGTCATGAGTTGCGACGTCTCTTCTTCGATGCCTTTGGTGGCGCTGATCAACGGCACGGGACGCGGCAGGCAGGGAACCAGGCTCTTGAGGACGTGCCGCGTCACGTGCGACGGCACGACGAAGAGAATCCCGTCGCATCCTTCGAGCGCTTCCGCAATGGATCCGGTTGCGAAGAGACTTTTCGGCAGGCTGACGCCGGGGAGGAAAATGCGGTTCTCATGCGCGCTGCTGATGCTGTTCACCACTTCCTGCTCGTAGGCCCAGAGACGGACCTGCAGCCCCTTTTCAGCGAGATGCTTCGCCAGCGCGGTCCCCCAGGCCCCGGCCCCGATGACGCTGACGTGACGGACTGGCTGATGAACCGATTCCATGGAAAGGCGCTCGCAAGGATGGAGTGGCGGTCGAGGCGTCTCGCGACTGGACCCGAATCCCGTCTGCTCGCGCGGCGGATTATAGGAAGGGCGCTCCTGGGGTGTCAATGAAACGGAACAGGCTTTTCTCCGTTGTCAACCATGTCCGCCCTCCACCTTCATGTAATGGCATATCGATTGCTCTCCTCCTGTGAAGAAATGCGAAACCTCTTCCACGAAGGAGCGCATGGACCTAGCATACACACAGGGCCGTAGAACGCCGAACCGTCGGAGAAACGCCATGACAACCGCACCGATCGCCGTACGATACGCCCTTTTGACCGCCCTCAGTGCTGTGGTGGCAACCTTCCTCTTCACGACGCGGGCGTATCCGGAAGCCTACATCGGTGGACAATTCGGAATGGCCCTTCCGTCTATCGGCCGGGGCCTCACCGACATCGATATCAATTCCTCGTTTTTTGTCCCAGGCACGACCCACAGCGATCTGGCGCTGAGCACGTCGTTCATGTGGGGACTCAAGGGCGGCTATTACTTTAAATCGGCGCGATGGTTCGGATTGGAGGCCGAGTATTTCAGTACGTCGCCCCACATCAAGCAACAGGTGCACAGCTTTACGAATTCGTCCGGCACCGTCTCCAGCCCCTCTGCCTTCCAGGGCGCGCATTTCCTGGTTCAGACCGTCGCGCCGTTGAATCTGATGTTCCGCTATCCCAAGACCCGGCTGCAGCCCTACTTCGGCATCGGACCCGCTATCTTTTTCGCCAAAATCAAGGGCGAAGGCCTCACCCCTGACTCCACAGCATCCACGTCCGACAACGGTCGAATCGGCGTCAACGCCAAGCTCGGATTTGAATACTTCATTACCCGCCACGTCACGGCCTTTGGCGAGTGGAAATACAATTACGCGCGGTTTCACTTCAAAGAAAACACGGACCTCTGGCCGTTTCCGTATGGCTTCAACGCCACCTACCGCATGCACCTCGTGGCCTTCGGGCTCTCCTACCACTTTTAAGGCGACGCCGGGCCGCGGGCTCTGGTGAGCCAGCGTCTTTTTGGAGTATTCTGTGCGGCGGCCCGCCGGGAGCCGCTCATCATGCAAACCTGCCCGTCCTGCCATCGTTCGCTGCCGGAGATCAATCGCTTCTGC
>JBDZVU010000127.1:0-6307 GCA_040255845.1 Nitrospiraceae bacterium
AGGACACCACGGAGGGATGTCGAGACCGCGGAGAAATCTCCGCCGACTGCCCCACGTGACCGACCACCGCAACGACGCTCCCGCAGTCGCGCGCAATCTCCTCCAACGCCTGTTGATCGTCCGCGACGAACCGCTGCTTCAACAGCAAATCTTCCGGCGGATACCCCGTAATGGCTAACTCGGGGAACACCACGATGTCGGCCTTGGCCTTACGAGCCTCCTTGATCCAGGATTTGATCAGGCGGGCGTTGGCGGCAATGTCTCCCACTGTGGGATTGATCTGCGCCATGGCGATCCGAAGAATGCGCATGATTGGCCTGAGTTTCAGATCAGCGTCGCTCGAACACGCAGGCTATGCGCGACATGCCCGTAAAAAAAAACGCCCTCTGGTCTCTTCACACAGTGGGAAGAAGAACCGGAGGACGCCGTTGTCCGACTGCTGTCCAGTTGACCCGGGAACGGAGACGACATTGTCTCCGAACGGTGCGCAAGAATACCATCCGTTCAGTAGGGTGTCAAACGGCTGCCCGCCTCTCGTGCGCCCACTAATAGCGGCGAAAGACGACGGGAGGCAACCCCCAGAGATGCCGCCGGACCGCCGACGTCAACACGTCCTGCATTTCGCCCAACATCGGCGCCGCCCGTGCCACGAGCTTGACCAGCACCCCCCCGGCTGCCGGCTCTGATACGCCGCCGAGCACCTCCCCGCGCCGGCTCGCCAGAGCCTCGCGCAATTCGGAGGCGAGCCGTTCCCATACGGGCTCGCCAGGTTCGTCGGCCATGATGAACAACGAGGCCGCGTAATCCCATGCCTGCATGGATCTCGGGACGGTCTCATGCGCGACACGGAAACGCTCCACCACCCTGGCGCCGCTTCGCGTCATGATCTGGATTTCGTTTTCCACGGAGGCGAAGGCCCAGCGTTCCTGCCTGGCGATACGGCCCGAGGCCAAGGCATCCCACACGACGGCCGCCGAACCCTTCCCCAACGTGACGCACAATGTCTGTTGAAAGCGGGATCCGGCGAAAGGAATGGTGACGTCAGGCAGCCATTCGAGGCGGGCACCGGCTCCCACCGAGAGCCGGATCTGCTGTACGGCCGGCGCGCCGGCACTGCGGTACACTCGGGTGGCAGAGGGGCTCGTCAGCACGACATGTGAGGCCGGCCCCAGGCTTGCTGCTACGGTCACCTCGTCACCCCCGACCAACCCGCCGGAGGGATTCACCAGCCAGATGTAGGCGCACCCCGTCTCGTCTTGGTGCGTCGGTGGCAGGTAATGCCAGGGACTCGAGCAGGAAGCCCGCGACACAACTGTCCGAGCCCCGTCCCGTTGGAAGGCATACTCCGCCACGCCCCGGCGGCCCACTGCCCGGAGTACCGCTTCGTGCGCCGAGGCCGTCACAGTGGAGCCGTTGATGCGCGGCGATTCGCCGGCTGCGACATGATGTGTTCGACCCAGCGCACCACCTGTTCGAGCCCTTCGCCGCTCTTCAAGTTGGTAAAGACGAACGGCAAGCTCCCCCGCATGCGTGTGCTGTCGCGGCTCATCACTGACAGGTCCGCGCCGACGTGCGGAGCGAGGTCGGTCTTGTTGATGACCAGCAAATCGGACCTGGTGATACCGGGTCCGCCCTTGCGCGGGATCTTGTCTCCCGCTGCGACGTCAATGACGTAGATGACCTGATCCGCCAACTCGGGGCTGAATGTCGCCGCGAGATTGTCCCCCCCGCTCTCCACGAACAGGAGCTCCACGTCCGGATGGCGGCGCAGCAGCTCGTCCAGCGCCTCTTGATTGTGCGACGCGTCTTCCCGAATCGCCGTGTGCGGACACCCGCCGGTCTCCACACCAAGAATGCGGTCCTGCGGCAGCGCGCCGCGCTTGGTCAGAAATTCGGCGTCTTCCTTGGTGAAGATGTCGTTTGTCACCACCGCCAGACTGTAGCGGTCTCGCAAGGCCAGACACAGCGCTTCCACCAGCGCCGTCTTGCCCGACCCCACCGGTCCACCCACGCCAATGACGGGAATGCGACGCGCCCGGGCTGCCGTGATCCTTCCGCTGCCGCAATGATGGTCATCGGAGCGATGCATGGCACCTCGAAAATTTGCGCTGTCCGCAGACCGCGATCAGCGGTTACGAGCGAAACAGCCGTGACTCCAGTTCGGCATGGTGCATGGCGTAGATGTCTTGCACGGGAGACCATGAGCAGAGGACCTGCAGCGCTGCCGCCTCGCGGCTCACCCGTTCGATGAGTGGCAGCCACCCGCCGAGCAGCCGTTGGCATTCCCGCTGACCGACCGGCAACAGCTTCATCGCCGCGGCGAGGTAGCCGGTCGCCGTCTGGTACAAAAATGCGGCAGCGGCGTCCTCCTTTGACCAGCCGAGCGCGGCCAACGTAAGCCCCAGGGCGACGGCCAAGTGACCGGGCGTCGTTCCGGTCTCCACGGCCGTCCGAAAGTCATCGAGCAACGGCGCACTTGTCGAGTCCGCCGCGATCCGGATGACCTGTCGACCCATCTGCCGGCTCGCCAGGCGGCCTTCGCGTCCGAGCTTCATCGCATCGACTTCGGCGTCCACCAACAGGGCGGCAGGCAAGGCTGCCGACGCAAATGCCTGATGGGCTAGACAGACCGCGACCGCGTCCCGTTGCCCGCTGTTGGTGGTCAATGCCTCCTCAACGTAGGACGCCAAGTCTTCTGCGTTCTCGACCAACCCGCCTTGCACCGCCGCCTCCAAACCGGACGAGAAGGCAAACCCGCCGGAAGGGAAAAAGCTGTCGATGAAGCGGAGACCGTGTAATAGGGCAACCGTATCCATCACTGCTCGAATGTCCCATACAGGCCGATCCAAATGGTTTCCAGCAAGGACGCACGACGGAGAACGCGGCTGGAAGCCATTTTCATCGGCCTGTTAAAAGAGGAAGTAGCGTTGCGCCATCGGCAACACCCCCATCGGGTCACATTTCAGAACCTGGCCGTCGGCTTTGACCACGTAGGTTTCCGGGTCCACTTCGATCTGTGGAAGCGCATCATTAAGTTTGAGGTCACGCTTGCCGATGCTCCGGCACTGTTTCACCGCCGAGACGGTCTTTTGCAGCCGCAGGGTCGCCGGGATATTGTGCTCGAGCGCCGCTTTGGAGACAAAGGTGAGGCTGGTCGTGAACGGGGCCCGCCCGAAACTCCCGAACATGGGGCGCGTGAGGACAGGCTGCGGCGTCGGGATCGACGCGTTCGGATCCCCCATGGCGGCCGACATAGGGAATCCACCCTTCAGAACGATCTCCGGTTTCACGCCGAAAAAGGCCGGCTTCCACACAACCAGGTCGGCCAGCTTTCCCGCTTCGACCGATCCCACTTCATGAGCGATTCCATGGGCGATGGCGGGGTTGATCGTGTACTTGGCGATGTAGCGCCGCACCCGGAAATTGTCGTTGGCACCGGACAATCGGTCGGCCGCGGTCTGCGCCAAATGACCGCGCTGGACTTTCATTTTGTGTGCCGTTTGCCAGGTCCGAATGATGACCTCGCCGACCCGACCCATCGCTTGCGAATCGGAGGACATGATGCTGATGGCGCCCAAGTCATGAAGAATGTCTTCAGCTGCAATCGTTTCCCGACGGATCCGCGATTCGGCAAACGCAATGTCCTCCGGCACACGCGGGTTGAGATGATGGCAGACCATCAGCATGTCAAGGTGCTCATCCATCGTATTGAGGGTGAAGGGCATGGTCGGGTTGGTGGACGACGGCAGCACGTTGGCTTCTCCGCACACTTTGATGATGTCCGGCGCGTGGCCACCCCCGGCGCCCTCGGTGTGAAACGAGTGGATCGTCCGCCCCTTGAAGGCCTTGATGGTGTCCTCGACGAAACCGGCTTCGTTCAACGTGTCCGTATGGATGGCGACCTGCACGTCATAGTCTTCGGCCACGTCCAGACAGGTCGAAATCGCCGCCGGCGTGGTGCCCCAATCCTCATGCAGTTTCAGCCCGATTGCTCCCGCCTCCACCTGCTCCTTGAGACCTTCCGGCAGCGAGGAATTGCCCTTCCCCAAAAAGCCGAGATTGATCGGAAATCCGTCGGCCGCTTCCAGCATGCGGTGGATGTTCCACGCCCCCGGTGTGCATGTCGTCGCGTTGGTGCCGGTTGCGGGCCCTGTGCCGCCGCCGATCAACGTCGTCAATCCGTTGGCCAAGGCCTCGGTCACGATCTGCGGGCAGATGAAATGGATGTGAGTGTCGATGCCGCCTGCCGTGACGATCTTCCCTTCCGCGGACAGGACTTCCGTACCTGGTCCGATCTCCATGCCTTTAGTCACACCGTCCATCAGATCAGGATTGCCTGCCTTCCCGATGCCGGCGATCCGGCAGTCGCGGATGCCGATGTCCGCTTTGACGATTCCCCACCAGTCCACAATGATGGCATTGGTGATGACAAGGTCCAGAGCGCCTTTGGCGCGCGTCGCTGAGGGAGACTGGCCCATGCCGTCGCGGATGACCTTTCCGCCGCCGAACTTGGCTTCCTCGCCCGGCATGGTGAGATCCCGCGTGATCTCGATCAACAGATCCGTGTCTGCCAGACGGATGCGGTCTCCCGCCGTCGGCCCGTACAAATCGTTGTATTGACGCCGACTCAGCTTCATACTCATCGGCAGCTGAACACCGTCCTCCAGCTTCGTTCTCGGCTCGCCAAAATCCTCAACGTACCCGAGAGCGTACGCCCGCATTGGCTCCGCATGCGGGCTTGCCACAGACCGCGTTGAGCCGCCGCCTCCTTTCGCAAGAGTGCCGAACTAGGTCTTCTCCAACATGAACCCACGCTCTCGCGCCGCCGCAAGCGCCCGTTCCTTAACGACCGGATCGTCAAGTCGTCCATTCACCAGCCCGTTGATCCCATAAACCACCCGGTTTCCTCCAATGGCAACCAGCGTCACCCGCTTCTCTTCACCCGGTTCGAAGCGCACCGCCGTTCCGGCCGGTATTCGAAGGCGGAATCCGTAAGCTAGCTCACGCGCGAACCGCAGGGCCCGGTTGACTTCGAAGAAATGGCAATGGGAGCCGACCTGAATCGGCCGGTCTCCCGTGTTGGCAACGGTCAATTCGACGGTCTCCCGGCCATGGAACGCCTCGATCTCGCCTTCGCCCAGGAACACTTCCCCTGGCACGACGACTTGCGTTTGGATGGACCGGGGCTTGAGAGTCCGTGTGACGCCCTTACGAACGGACGGCTTCCGTTTCAGCGTGACCGTACGCTTTTTTTTCATGGCGGCTCCTATCGAATAGGCTCATGGACCGTGACAAGCTTCGTGCCGTCAGGAAACGTCCCCTCAACCTGCAATTCGGGAATCATTTCCGCCACCCCGGGCATCACATCGCTTTTCTTTAGCAGGGTGGCGCCGTATGTCATCAAGTCCGACACCGAGCGCCCGTCGCGGATCCCTTCCAGAATGGCGGCGGTCAAATAGGCCATGCTTTCCGGGTGATTCAGTTTGAGGCCCCTCGCTTTGCGCTCCTTGGCCAGGTTGGCCGCCACATAGATCAGTAGCTTTTCTTGCTCGCGCGGTGTCAGATGCATACCTTCCTCTCCTCTTCTCCACTCCCTCCGCGGCAGGCGGTCCGCTTGTCCTCTCCTGCGTTCATCGACCGAGCATCGATTTTGAAGTTCTGCCATTCGAGTCGGCACGCTCGTTGTCTCCCGTCCACCTCAGACCACCAAGTGCCGCTTCACCTCTTCGGCGCTCAACTCGCCCGTCCTCCCGGCCGCCACCACGGTCCCTTTCGCCATGATCACATAGGCGTCGGCCAGACGCGCGGCGAAGTGCAAGCCTTGCTCGACCAGCAAAATGGCGAACCGCCGTTGATTTTTGAAACCGATAATCACGTCTTCGATCTGGTCCACCACCGACGGCTGTATGCCCTCCGTGGGCTCGTCCAGCAGCAATACCTTTGGATTGGACAGGATCGCGCGGCCGATCGCCAATTGCTGCTGCTCGCCGCCGCTCAGTACGCCGCCGGGACGATCGAGGATCTGCGTCAGTTTGGGAAACAGCTTGTACACCTCGCCGAACGCTTCCTGTTCGGTCGGGGCGCTTGCGGCGCTTCCCCGCGCCCAGAACCCCAGCAAGAGATTTTCCCGTACCGAGAGATGGGGAATGATTTCGCGGCCCTGCGGCACGTAGGCCAGTCCCCGCCTCGCGCGGCGATCCGTCGCCTCCTTCGTGATGTCGACCCCGTCGAGCGTGATGCGTCCGGATCTTGCCGGCAGCAGGCCCATGATGGCTTTCAGCGTGGTCGTCTTCCCGACTCCGTTTCG
>JBDZVU010000128.1:0-6285 GCA_040255845.1 Nitrospiraceae bacterium
GCGTTCAGCACGAGCATCGGAGTGCTGGTGCCGCAGGTCAATGCGGACTACATCCACGAGTTCGCCAACTCGCAGCGGTTCATCACGGCGAGCTTCGTCGAAGACCTGCGGGCCAACCCCACGCGATTCACGTTTCAGAACGATATTCCGGTCAGAAACTTCTTCAACCTGGGCACGGGCCTGATTATGGTGCTGCCGAACGGCTGGCAGCCCTTCGTCAACTTCCGCGCGATGGTGGGGAACGAGCAGTTCACCAACTACGCCGGGACGTTCGGCCTGAGGGTTGAACTCTAGTCGCCTCGTCGGCATGGACGAACGTCACTAAATCTCAACGGTGGACAATTCCTACTCTCCAGACCTGCATTGAGCCGCCGTCCCGCGCTCGCCGGGCATGCCGCGCGGCATGCCCGGCGGATGCGACATCCCTGCTGACGAGCTACTCGCCGCGGCGCTGGCCCCATCTCAACTTACCGTGAGTCCTCCGGACACAGTTCGTGCGGGACAAGTCTCGCCGACCTTTCTGTGACGAATTGATGTCATGCTTGCAGTATCGTCCGTATGGGGCCCGTCTGATAAATACTACGGTTTCGTTTCTTCCACGGCGTCGAACGAAGCCGGCTGTTCAATTCTTGGTTCATCGTCGTCCGCCTGCGGTTGGTCAACACCTCGAGACATGACGGCAGTGGGCAGGTTCCCAAGATGACCGAGCGCCGCTTGGAACTTCGGTGTACCGATCTGGCAAGTGAACTCACGCGTGGCGCCGGGTGGCAGCACGCCGTAGAAGCTGGCGACGGTATTGCTGAAGGGCAGCGCTTTCACCTCCGGGGGCCCGTTCCCAATGGTCGTCCGCATGGTGAATCCGGTGATCGGCGGCTGTGTCGTGCCGATCGTTTGGCCTGGTATCTTTTGCACGTTGCACATGACCGTCTGTGTTTGCCCGGCTTCGCAGACGGCGCCTTCCTCGACGCCCGCCACGTTGAGCGGACCCCACATCGTGTCCCGATAGGGATGGATGCAGCCAATGCCGATCACGCCCTTTGTGCCTTGGCCGCTCCATCGTATGCGGGTATTGCCGACATAGCTGGCGTCGGTCTTTCCCATGGTCTGCAGGATCCAGGCGCGGTGCGTATAGACATCGGTGAACACCGCTTCGCCTTGGGGCGTTTTGCACTCGGTGATGGTTCCCTGCGATGCAATCCCGCGCACGGTGGCACGGCCGTTTTCCACGGTCACAAATCCCGAGCCGCTGTCACCTGGACAGAGCGACGATTGGGCCGCCGCCGCGGTGATGTAGAACTTGGGCTGGTAGTCGTTATTGCTCGGCGAGATCGGAGCGCGGAATATTCCGAGCTGCCCCGGGGGGAGCGGCGCCGCATGGTCGATGGAGGCCAACGTCCCAACGACGCCCGCCGGTCGGGGAGTTCTCGGTATGGCGACGGTCTGGATAAACGGATCGACGACAAACGGCGTGGCCAGCTTGATCAGCGCGATGTCGTTGGCCTGATCCTGACTGGCATTGTATTGCGGATGGAGATAGACGCCTGGATTCGGTCGTTGCTCCGGCATCCCTTTGCGGCTGCCTTCTTTGACGGCGCCGCTGTACGGGTCCGTCCGAGTGTAACTGACGCCGTTGAACCCGATGTTCGGCGTGACACAGTGGGCGGCGGTGAGCACCCACTGCGGATCGATCAACACGCCGCCGCAGCCGTTCATTCTCACGACCCAGGGATATTTGTAATCCGGCTCCAGAATTGCCTGGCCACCGGGCCCAATGATCGGCACTGGTCCTGTCTGAGGGGGCGAGGTGGGAGGCGCTGGCGGAGCAAGGGGCGCAGTTTGTGGTTTAAATCCCCCCATGTCGCGGATGACCGCCCGCTCCTTCACCTCGCCGGCATCCGGTGATGCCGACTCGGCGGCCATGCAGATCGATAGGCTATAGAGGACTGAAGCGAGGGCCAGCAGACTTACCGCTAGCTTCGTTCGGCATCCCGGTTGGACAGCGTGATTCATGATCGACCTCCTTAAGTTGACACGCGCATTTCCATTCGCACGCACTCGCTTCGTTCGTCATCTCCACGATCGCCTCTCGCCGACGCTCTCAACACATACGCACTTGCGAGGGATGGTGTAGGCCGGAGCGGCGGCGTCAACTCCAAAGCAGGCGCGGCAAGTCCTTCCCTCACCAGGGCGACGTTCGTCCTTTCAACACCGCTCAGAATTGATCGAACGGCATCAGTGCACGGATGATGGTGTAGGTAATCTCCGCTTCGCACCCGCCGCCGGAGGGGCCTGGCCGGCCAGGGGGCCCAGTCGTCTCCTCCTTCAAAAAAAAGTGATGCTTGGTAGTCGGTCCTGGCACCAAGGCGTTGCCTGACAAATCGATAGGGGGCCTGTAATCCGCGACGATAGGATCACGCTCGTCAAAATACACGGACGGCTCCTTGAGGTTGTCCCGCGCCTTGATCTCCTTGCGGGTCCACGAGAATTCTGTGATCCCTTTTGCCTCTCCACGACCGAGTTTGAATTGTTTCTCGTGGATCTGACTGTCTGGCGAACGCCACTTGAAGGTGATATCGCTTTTCCCAATACGATCGCATGGGCTAGACATGACGAATCTCAAATCTGTGACAAACACGTCGTAGAGCGGGGTGAGCGTGAACTCTTTGGTGAAACCGGTCGATAGCCCATTGGGGACCAGCTCGCGCAGCGTGACCACGGCTTTCATGGGGCGCGGCTGGCCGTTTCCCTCGGCATCGCGGTACTGGAGGGTCAGGCCGGTGGCGGGATTATAGGTTCGTTTCAGGATGTTCGATTTAAGCGGAGAGCTGTAGAAGACTTCGACTTCGACGGGCACCGTCACCGGGAGATTGGGGGGAATGCGGAGATTGACGGAGACACTCTTCGATGTCAGCGTCATGCTACTGCGGATCGCACTGAGACTGGATGTCGGTGCGGTCACTTGCGCCGGCGCCTTGGGCGCGACCAGCCCCGGCGCGATACTTCCCGGCAGAAGCCCCCGTTCCTGCACCTCGCCGGCGTCCGACTGAGGACCGTCCCCCTCCGCCGCCGGCTCAGCGGGGATGGCGTCAACCGATGTTTGCGGTGCCGCCGGCTCAGCGGCGGTGGCATCGACAGTCGGCTGTTCCCGGCCAATCAATGCGATGAAGATAAGGATGCCAACTACGAACCCTGTTCGTAGCCGTTTAGGGCTGCACGCGCTCATCGTAAGCCTCCATTTGATCGATATGAAATGTTATCGAGCTGGAGTAGGCAGTCCTGCGTTAAGACTCGGACATCAAGCAAGCCCTTTCTCGCATGACCGAATCGCTTCAAGCCGTCATTGGCCCTTTGTTTCCGAAGGGGTCGAGGGCTCGCCGTCCAGGCCGCGGCGTTGAATTGCGCCGGCGGATGAGCCTTTAGCCGCTCCTGCGGCCGCCGGGTTTTGCTGGAGGTTTCCCGGTGCAGTTCCGGACGGCGCACGCTCCACGCTCTTTGTGCCGCTCGAATTATCAGTTTGGCAATTCATTGTCTTCCCGGTTCTGGTCCCGCCATCGAGGGAACAGGCCTTCCCGTTATAGGCCGAGCATGCGACGCCTGCCGTATTCTGTATGTCGGTGAGCATATCGCCGAACCCGGTCGGATCTTTGCAAATACATCCGCATTTTGCAGGCGCCACATCGGTTTTCGGCCTGGCGAAACTGACGTCCGGTGTGAAAGTCATCGACGATGCCAGCGCAACCATGACTGCCAGCAGCGTTGTGGCACGCCGATTTTCGCTCTGTCGCGTTGGCATGACGGTCCTCCTTCGTTTTGGCATCAACGTTTGGTCTTTCGCTCGCCAGGCCTTCCCACCGGCTGGGCCATTTCCACGATGGCCGGCGGATCGTCTTCCTTCAAAATGTGAGCAGCTTGCGATGGATGGTATAGCCAACTCGGGCCGTGCAGCCTTTGCCGCGGGCATCTTTCAGGTCTATTTCAGCCCGATGTCTGCCGGGCACGACCTGTAACAATTGCTTGGGCTGGCCATACATTGGGTTGGGGTCGATAAGGTCAAAGAGCGCGTCAGACTCCGTGAACGAAAAGGTTGGCTCAAGCAGATCGGCCTGCTTCTTCTCTTTCGTAAACCAATCGAATGCCGGGAACCGGCGCGTTTCTCCACCATTCAACTTGAAAATCTCCTGCCCTCGTGTGCCGGCAGGTGTCTTCCAGTAGAAATAAATGTCGCTCTTGCCGCGGATCCACGAGTCGCAGCCCTTGACGAGCTGAAATGACATATTGAACACATTGATGTCATAGAGCGGCGTGATGGTGATCTCGCGGACCGGAAAGGAAAAGGACCGCGCGGCTTGGCCTGTTTCTTGGAGCGTCACGTGCACCATGGCTTTATACGGCAGTGCTCCGGACCCTCCGCCTGGAATCATGGGTTTGTCCGGCATGTGATGCACGAGATGGACGCCGCCGGCCCCGTAGATGGCCTTGAGTTCCGGACTGCTGTATCCGTAGACCACAACCTTTGCCGTGACCTCTACGGGTACGGGCAACGACAACCCTCCTGGGACATCGACGCGGACTGACACGCTCTTGTGGGTCACTTGTAGTTGATTGGCAATAGCGGTCAAACTGGGGGTGCCGGCGTTAATACCTGCCGGGCCTAGCAAGGAGGATTGAGGCACTTGAGCGGGACCGAAGCCGCGTTCCTGCACTTCGCCGGCGTCCGCTGGAAGACCGGACCCTTCCGGCTCTGAGGCCGGGGCCGCCTGCTCGGCGGGCGCGGCGTCGTCACTCTCTTGGGGAGGCACCGGCTCATCGGCGAACGTGTCGAAGACCGGTGTACTCGTCAACACGGCGCAGGTGAAGCAGCAGATCGCAGCCTTTTGCAGGATCGATTGCACGGTCTCATCCTTTCCTTCACGGTGGCGGACTAGTGAATTGCGTGAGTGTGGAATTGTCTCCTGCTACCGATGCGCCCGGGCGATCAACTCCTTTAAGCCATTCAAATCAAGCGCCCCCGGCACGAGTTCCGTCCCCACGATGAAGCCCGGCGTACCGGTGATCCCAACGTCGCGAGCCAACGCGCGGTTGGCCTCGATCACGGTCTGCCATGCGGGGTTCTCCATGTCACGCTCCAGTTGCGTCGTATCGAGCCCCACGTCGGCCGCAGTCGCCAGGATGCTATCTTTGGTCAGGTCGCCTTTGAAAGCCAACAGCGCCTCGTGAAAGGCCTGATGCTTGTTTTGGGCTTTCGAGGCGAGCGCCGCTTTGGCTGCGAGCTCGGAGGCTTCCCCTAAAATCGGGAAGTCCTTGTAGACAACCCGCACGCGTGGATCGTCTTTTTGCAATTGCGTCACGGCGGAGGCGGCGCGCTTACAGTACCCGCAGCGGTAATCAAAAAATTCAACAAGCGTGATGCTGCCGGTGGGATTGCCGCTGACGGGTGACGTCATGTCGTGCAGCAGCTCGTTCTGGTGTGCGGCGATCGCCTCCTTGATGCGTGCCTGCTCTTCCTCCTGTCGCTTGGCGTCCAATCGTAGAAGCGCCTGCTCGATCACTTCCGGATGTGACGTGATGTAGCGCTCCACGATTCGTTCTACGGACTCTGCCCAGGCCGGACTCATCGTGTCGGCCGTCTCCGACCGGGCTACATCTTCGAACGAGAGCGGAGTGAGCAGCAGCGCCGCCACTGTAATCACGACTCGTGCCAATGCGGGTGCATGAAAATGCTTCATGAGATCTCCCTAAATGGGGCGCAAACGATGACCGTTGGATGTGTCGGATGCAGTGATGAAAAGGTTCGACGGGCCCAATGCATGGAGTAGGGGGCGGGTTGCGGCCAATATACTCGGATGTGCTTTACGGGCGAGGGGCGAGGATGGAGATGGAGTGTGAGAATGTTGAAGGGGATGCGGCACCGCTTCGCGACGTCAGACCATCCCAGTCCGGCCATGAAATTCTCCCCTGAGAAAATTCCACATCTAGCTGGTTGGTCGACTCACCTGCCTGCGTGGTTCAGGCAGGGCGCGCTAGTCTATGTACTGTGCCTAGGTCCTGTCAAAAGAAACGACGCACCCCCCTCCTTAAGAGGGGAACGGTAAGCGGGCTTCTTTACCTGAACCGGCTGGTAGCTTCGGATGAAAGTTTGCGGACCAAAGAGCTGGACGCTTCCTTGACTTGCCTACGACCCCAGCGTAGGATTCGAACCCGAGAGCGGGCGTAGCTCAGTGGTAGAGTCCTTGCTTCCCAAGCAAGTTGTCGTGGGTTCAAATCCCATCGCCCGCTCCAATACCC
>JBDZVU010000042.1:0-26569 GCA_040255845.1 Nitrospiraceae bacterium
GTGACGGCGGCTTTCTGCTCGTCATGCGCGGCCAACAGGGCCCGAACCGTCGGTTCGGTCAGCAGTGGCGTATCGCCGTTCAAGATGAGATACCGCGTGGCCCGCGGGGCGCGCTCGTCGGAAAAAATAGCTTTGGTTTGGAGGACGGCGTGCCCCGTCCCCAGCTGTCGAGATTGCTCCGCAACCGCCACCCGTGCATCGGCCGCTTCGACGGCCTTCCTGACCGCATCAGCCTGATGACCAACCACCACGGCCACGCCTCGATCGGCGAGGCGGGTCGCCAGATCGAGGACGTACGAAAGCATCGGCCTGCCGGCGACTGGATGAAGCACCTTTGCGAGACCGGACTGCATACGCTTGCCCAGGCCGGCCGCCATAATGATGACGCCGAGGCCCGCAACGGATGACGGTGTGAGATCGGTCTGTCTCATGAGGGTGAGGAACCGCTCAGCCGATCGGCACGCCCGCATCCGGCTGCTTTACCTGGCTCCATTTCACGTCGGCGTTCAGGACCGATTGCATCGAACCGGACGGCGAGTACAGCCCGCCGGATACGATGAGCTTCATCGCTTCTTCGACCGTGATCTCCACGGATGTGACTTCCCGCTCGGGTACCAGGAGAAAATATCCGGAGGTCGGATTGGGAGATGTCGGAACGTACACATGAATGAGCGGATCCTGGCCGAGCATCGACGATTCGCCTTTCGTCACACCAGTTACAAAGGCGAAACAGTAATGGCCGTTCTTGGGGAATTGGATCAAAACCACGCGATGATACGAGCTCCGATCCGAGAACGACAGAATGTCCATCATGGACTTGAGGGTGGAGTAGATGCCGCGGACCAGCGGCAGCCGGTGCAGAAGATCTTCCCACATCTTCACGATCTGGCGGCCGATGAAATTGGCGGCGAACAATCCGACCGCAAAGATCAGCAGAATCAGGGTTACGATGCCCAGCCCGGGCACGTAGTACGAGGGCACCATTTGAGCCAGCACGTCGCCCAAAATGCCGTCGACGGTGATAAATAAGGTCTTCAGGATCAGGATCGTGCCCCAGATCGGAGTGACGACCAACAGGCCGGTGAGAAAGTAGCGTTTAAGGGCGGTTTTCAGCATGGCGACACGCCTGGCACAGGACCCTCTCCGATGGTGGCCATCTTACCGATTTCAGGCAAAGCCCCGCAAGCCTTTTCTTTTTATTTTTGAATAGTTACATGATGATACCGCAACCATGCCGGGGCTTTCCCGTCTTGGCGCGATGGCGGCATTCTTGCTATTCCACGGATCATGACATAGGATCTCGCCCCGCTGCAGACCTTAAGTTCGCGAGGCGGTCGTGATCCGGGGTATCGGGCTATGCGGAGCGCATCGCGTTGGGAAGACGACGCTGGCGCGAGCCATCAGCGAAATCTGTCCGATCCCCTTTCTTCGCACCTCTACCAGCCAAGTGTTCCAGACACGGGGCCTGGACCCAGCGCTTCCCATGGCCTTTTCCACCAGGCTGTCCGTTCAGCAGGACATCCTCGCGGCCGCCGAATCAGTGTGGACGCAGGCCTCGGTGCCCTTCATCAGCGATCGGACCCCGCTCGACATGGCCGCCTACACGCTCGCGGACGTGCAGGGCACGACGCAGCTGGATTCGGCATCGCTCATCCAGTACCTGGACGACTGCATTGCAGTCACGAATCGGTTTTTCGACCGGCTGATCGTCGTCCCGCCCGGCATCCCTTTGGTCCAGGAGCCGGGGAAGGCCGCCTTGAACCTTGCCTATATTGAACACGTTCATACGCTCGTGGTGGGCCTGTGTCACGATCCGCGTGTCACGGCGGCGGTCTATCAGCTGCCCCGAGACCTCCTTTCTCTGGAGGCCCGGAAGCAGCGCGTCCTCCACCTGCTCGGCTGACCGCCAGCCTTCTTCACCCGACTGTCTCTGTCGTACCATCCCTCCGCTCGGCCCTATCCGCCGGTCAATTTGCCCAGCCATGTGTCTCTGTTGACGAAACTCATTGCTGCCGATACGGTTACGGCAACCACTCACACCGCTCGGTACGGGGTCACCAATCGATGAGCCAGGCGGCATCCAGCGATCGACAGATTCTCATCGTCGAGGACCAGGACGGTCCTCGTCAGGCGCTTGCGGCCATCTTGCGGCCGCACTACCGCATCTGCACCGCGGAGACCGCCGGCGCCGCCCTTCAGATCATGCGCACCCAGCCGGTGGATCTTATCATCGAAGACGTCGGCCTGCCGGACCGGAACGGCATCGAGCTCTTGCGCGACCTCAAATCGATGCGGGATGTCCAAGTGATCGTGATCAGCGGCGCCGGCACACTCGAGTCCGCGCGCGACGCGCTTCGACTGGGTGCCATTGCCTATCTGTTGAAGCCCCTCAACGTCGAGGAACTGCTTGACCTAGTCCACGAGACGCTCGACCGGCAAGCAGCCTGAGCGCCCCGTCGCCCACCACATTGCATCGTCCCCGCCGGCACGGTAGCATGCCGCCATGCCGTTTACGGACATCACGGGGCATGAACGCCCGATCGCGGTTCTTCAAGCCGCCCTCCGGCATGATCGCCTAGCGCACGCCTACCTCTTCTATGGCGAGGCGCGGATCGGCAAATCGTTGACGGCCATGCATGTGGCTCAGGCGCTCCACTGTGAGGCCCCCACAGCAGCGGATGCGCTGGACGGCTGCGGCCTGTGCCGGTCCTGTCAGCAAGTCGCGGCTCGCACACATCCCGACTATGTCGTGATCGAACCGGACGCCGACCTGGCGACGCCCCAAATCAAAATCGAACAAGTGCGCGACATCGAGCAACAGTTTGTGTATCGGCCGTTGATCGGCGAACGGAAGATTTGCGTGATCGACGAGGCGGACCGATTGACGATCGGCGCGGCCAACGCCTTGTTGAAGACCTTGGAGGAGCCACCCGGTCACGGGTTGTTCATCTTGATTTCCAGCCGGCCTTCCGCCCTTCCCATCACCATCCGATCGCGCTGCCAAGCGCTTCGGTTTACCCCTCCCGCCCGCACCCAAGTGGAGGCCGCCTTGATCCTCAAGCGCGAACTGTCACCGGACGATGCGCGGTTCCTGGCCGTCATGGCTGACGGACGGATCGGCGAGGCCCTCGCGATGGATGTGGAACACACGCGGGCCCGTCAGCGCGAATGCCTCGCCCTCGTGGCTCCCGACACGCTTGGTTCCAGCGCGGCCATCCTGGCGGCGGCCGAAAGTCTGGCCAAGGCCGACCGCGGCACCGAGATTCTGAGCTGGCTGACGCGCTGGATCCGCGATCTCATTCTCGTTGAGGTCGGTGGTGATCCTGAACACCTCCTGCATCTCGAACAACTGAATCAACTGCAGGCCTACGCCCGGCAAGCCGATGTCGCATCACTGCTGGATCTCCTGAAAGAAGTGGAGCAGACGCAGCAGCACGCCACCCGTCATCTCAACCTGCAGATGGCGCTGGAAAGCACACTGCTGGGCCTGCGCGCAGCACTGGGCCTCCCTTCCCGCACGGTGCCCGCCTAGCATTCCGCTCCGCCAACCTGGTATCTTTTTCTCCTTATGACTGCGCGGGAGACGTTCTACGTCACCACACCCATCTACTACGTCAACGATGTGCCGCACATCGGCCATGCCTACACCACCGTCGCGGCCGACGTGCTGGCGCGCTACTGGCGGCTGCGCGGGCGCGACGTCTTCTTCTTGACCGGGCTTGACGAGCACGGACAAAAAGTTCAGCAAGCCGCGGCCAAGGCCGGGATCGATCCGCAAGCCCATTGCGACAAGCTCGCGCCCCAATTCCGTAACCTTTGGACACGCTTGAACATTTCGAACGATGCGTTCATCAGAACCACGGATGTCGAGCACAAGCAGATGGTTCAGCGATACCTGCAACAACTCTTCGACCAGGGACTGATTTACAAGGATTCGTACACCGGATGGTATTGCACGTTCGACGAGCGTTTTTGGACCGAAAAAGATGTCGCAGACGGACTCTGTCCCGATTGCAACCGCCCGGTCGAGCGGCTCAGCGAACACAATTACTTTTTCAAGATGAGCCAGTACCAAGACCGGTTGATCGACTATATCAAGCAACATGCGTCGTTCATCCGCCCCGACTCCCGGCGCAACGAAGTCCTCGGCTTTCTCGAGACCCAAAAGCTCGGCGACCTGTCCATCTCCAGACCCAAATCCCGCCTGTCGTGGGGCATCGAGCTGCCTTTCGACAACCACTACGTGACCTATGTCTGGTTCGATGCACTGGTGAACTACGTATCAGCCTTGGAGTATCTCGCGCCGGCTCCGTCTTGTGCCCGTTATTGGCCGGCATCCGTCCACTTGGTCGGGAAGGACATCCTCACGACGCATGCCGTCTATTGGTCCACGATGTTGATGGCGCTGGGAATGTCCCTTCCGCAGACGATCTTCGCCCATGGCTGGTGGACCGTGGACGGCGAAAAAATGTCGAAGAGCCGTGGAAACGTCGTGGATCCGTACTTGATGATCGATCGGTACGGAGCGGACGCGTTCCGGTTCTTTCTCTTCCGGGAGGTTCCGTTCGGCCAGGACGGAGACTTCTCCGAAACGGGCATGGTCGCCTCGATCAACAGCGACCTCGCCAATGGAATCGGCAATCTGCTGAGCCGCACGTTGACGATGGTGGAGCGATTCTCCCAGGGCGTGATCCCGGAAGCCGGCCGGCCGGCCGTCGCGTCCCTCGAACAACGAATCGCCGAGACGGCGGAGGCCCTTCCCGGAAAGCTGGCAGAAGGCTTCTCGGCGTTGTCGTTTCGAGACAATCTCCAACATCTGTGGGCGCTCATCGCCCTGTGCGACGAGTACATCGATAAAGCGGCGCCCTGGCGTCTGGCCAAGGATCCTGCGCAAAAGGACGCGCTCGATACCGTGCTCAATACGACGACCCGCGCACTGCGCCTCCTGTCGGTGCTGCTCTTCCCTTACATGCCGCGTACGGGACAGGCTATCGCGCAGCAATTGGGCCTGTCGTTGGATTTCTCCAAGGCGCTGCCCGAGGCCGCCTATCGCTGGACGGCTCCCATTGCGGGCACCGCCATTCGAAAGGGTGAGGCACTCTTTCCGCGCATCGAATCCAAACCACAAGGAGCGAACACCGTGAGCAACCCCTCCGCATCACCGCCCGCAACTTCGTCTGCCGCCGCACCCGCCGCTCAACCGGCTGCCACGTCGCCGGCACCCGCTCAGATCACCATCGACGAGTTCGCGAAGATCCAGCTCAAGACTGCCAAAGTCTTGGCCGCCGAGCGCGTACCCAAATCCGAAAAGCTGCTGAAGCTCCAGGTCTCGCTAGGGACAGAGCAGCGCCAGATCGTCGCGGGCATCGGCAAGAAATATGACCCCGAATCACTCGTCGGCAAGACCATCGTCATCGTCGCCAACCTCAAGCCCGCCAAGCTCATGGGCATTGAATCGCAAGGCATGGTCCTAGCGGCCGGCGACAGCGAGGTGCGCGGCCTGGTCACGATCCTCGAAGACGTGGAGCCCGGCACCAAGGTGAAATGAACCACGTCCGGTCCATCCTTGCCCTTCTGCTGCTGAGCAGTTTTGCACTTGCTCCCTTGCCCTCTGCGGCCATCCCGGCCGAAGACGAGCCCCCGCCAGATCCCCATCTGAACGATCCCAAACCGACGACCGTGGTCGTCCGGGTCGTCGCGCACGGATCCATGGTTCTGGGCAAGGAGGTCGGCGGAGCCCGCGTGACCATTACAGACGTCGAGAGCGGTCTGATCCTCGCCTCCGGATTGCAGCAAGGGGACGCGGGCGATCAGAATCAAATCATGCGCACGCCGCATTTGATGGAAGAGCCGGTCTACAGCTCCCGCGCCTCCGCGGCGTTCACTGCGACGCTGGATTTGACTCATCCAAAGCTCGTGGACATTTCCGCGGAAGGTCCGCTCGCCTACCCGGCGGCGGCACAACGCGTCAGCAAACGCCTGTGGCTCATTCCGGGACATGACCTCGTTAATGACGGCATCGTCCTCACCCTGTACGGCTACATCGTGCAGATTGAGCAGCCGAAACCGGGCGATCCGCTCATTGCCAAGGACGATGTAAAATTGCGCGCCTCGGTGCGAACCTTGTCAGGCGCCTGGGTCCGTCCGCACGGAGACTGGGACTCGCGCAAGATGCACATTTTTGGGGAGCTCTTGATCGGAGACCGGATCGTCGAGCGGTTGCAGATGTTCTACAGCGGCGAGAAGGCGGCGTTCGAAGCACCGTTTTTCGTCCCCCTCCCGAGTGACGCTCCCGACGGGGTGACGCTCCGCGTGGTGGCGGCGGACAGCGGCAGCGGCAACTTCGGCGTGGGGGAGGCGAAATACCCGGTCTTGACCGAACGCCTGCCGCCCAGCAAAAGGCGTTCCTCATGAAGACTTGGGTCCCGCTGCTTTGCTTCCTCTTCTCGCTGGCTCAGCCGGTGCTGGCCGAGGACCATCACCACCGGCGCCCCGACGACATCAAGCAGTACCTCGAACATCTCGATCGGTCCGAACGGGATCAGGACCAGAAACCGTCGCAGGTCCTCGAGGCGCTGCAGCTGCAGCCGGGAATGACGGTGGCAGATCTTGGGTCCGGCTCAGGCTACTTCACACGCCGGTTCGTGGAGGCGGTGACGGACCGCGGGAAGGTCTATGCCGTGGACGTTGAACCGGAGATGTTGCGCTACGTCGAGGACAGTCTCGTGCACATGCACGTTCCCTATTCCGCCGAATTCATTCTGGCGCGCCCCGACGATCCCAAATTGCCCCCCGCGTCGGTGGATCTTATCTTCGTCTGCAACACGGCCCACCATTTGGAGGACCGGGCGCACTACTTCCGCAACGCAGCGTCCGCGCTCAAGCCCGGCGGGCGTGTCGCGATCATCGACTTCCATCCTGACGAACGGTCGGGCGACCTCGGATTTCCCAAGCGTCATCTGGTCGCGCGAGACACGATCGTGTCGGAAATGGCCGAGGCCGGGTACCGGTTGAGCCGCGAGCACACCTTCCTTGCAAGGCAATACTTTCTGGAATTCTCGCCGATCGACCAACGGCCGCATTGACGAGACCGGATGCTTGCCGTCCGGTCGGCACCGTGCGAGACTAAGCCCATGACGGGCGTCGTGTCCTTCCAGCATCTCCGCTCCCGCCTCTATCTGGCCCTCGCGTTCAACGCCGTCGTGATCGTGGCCGAGTTCGTCGGCGGCTTCTTGCTGGACAGCATCGGGCTGATGAGCGACGCCGGCCACAACTTGATCGATCAGGGGTCCCTGTTTCTGGCGCTCTACGCGCATCTCGTCACCCGGCGCCCCTCCAGCGAAACGCGGACGTTCGGGTTTCACCGCGCGGGCGTCATCGCGGCCTTTTTGAACTCGTTTATCCTGCTCTTGACGGCCGGCGGCATCGCCCTCGTCGCGGCGCAGCGGGTGCTGCAGCCGGTCCCCGTGGACGGAGGATGGGTCATGGCGGTCGCGGCCGGCAGCTTCGCCGCTAACCTGGCCATCGCGCTGCTGCTCCAGCGGGGCGCCAAAGACGATCTGAACATCCGCAGCGCCTTTTGGCACATGTTGACGGATGCATGGGTCTCGCTGGGGGTGGTGCTGAGCGGAGGCGCCATCCTGTTGACCGGTTGGGCGATCTTCGACCCGCTCGTCAGCCTGCTCGTCGTCGCCGCCATCGTGCACGGCGCCTGGCCATTATTCAAAGAATCGCTCGACGTCCTGCTGGAATCCACCCCGCCCTCCGTCAGTGCGTCACACGTAGCCGCCACCGTGGAATCCATTCCCGGCGTACGGAACGTCCATGATCTTCACATCTGGGCTGTCGAGCCCCGCCTCATCATGCTCACGGCGCATGTCCTGATCAGCGAGGATCTGGCTCCGCAGCAAGACCTGCTGCATGCGGTGCAAGCACGGATCGCCGCCGATTTCGGGATCACCCACATGACGATCCAGCTCGAAACGGAGTGCTGCGATCCCGACGACGTGCATTGTGATCTCAGGAAGCTGGCCGACCGCCATCGCGAACTGCACACCCTCCATCAGCACTAGGCTTTTCCCTTTCAGCGCCTGCTCGGTACAATGGCGAGCGGGCGGAGATCCGTTTCTTTTGGATGGGAACCACTCATGGCGGTACCGTTTTATCTCCTCTGCGGATCGCTTGGCGCCGGCAAGACGACGCTTCTGATGCGTCTGCTTGAGCATTGGAAGGCGGAGGGCCGGCGCGCGGGCGTGTTGATGAACGAAGCGGGCGCCGTCAGCATCGACGGCCCGCGCGCCGGGACGTTGGCCGAGCAGGTCATGAACCTGGCGGGTGGCTGCGTGTGCTGCGACACCAAAGAAGACCTGTCGTGGGGAATCGCCCAACTCGTCCGGGACTACGACGCCGACGTACTGATCCTGGAATGTTCGGGATTGGCTGATCCGGCCGAAGTGATCGACGCAGTGACGGACTTCTATACGGCTCGACTCACGTCCCTGGAGCGGGTCATCGCCCTGCTGCATCCGGTCTCCACGAACGAAACCCATTCGAGCGCCTACGTCACACGCCAAGCCATCCGGTGCGCGGATGAACTCATCCTCAACAAACGAGACCTTTACGTGCCGGGACACTGGGAAGAGTTCAAAGCCGGTATCATCAGCCAAAACGGCGTTGCCCGCATCTGGGAAACGACGCATGCCCGCATCGACACGGCCGCCCTGTTGGCTCCCAGACAGCTGTCTCGGCCGGCTTCGCGCTCCAACGTGCTGTTCGGAGCGTCGGCGGACCATCCTGCCCGCCGGACGATCTATCATCCCATCGCCACGACCGTCTCCCTCCCGGGCCCGCTGGATCGACCCCGCTTTCTCGGGTGGACCAAGTCGTTGCCCACGGAGTTGGAGCGTGCCAAAGGCTTCTTTCGCTTTTCGGGGGAACCGGAATTACAGGAATTCCAGTACGCGCCGCCCGGCGAGCCGACCATCGCTCCGGTGATGCTGCTCGATGAGCCGGCGCCGGCGATCGTATTAATCGGGAGAGGCTATGACGTCGAAGCCTGCAGGGCGGCCTTGCTGGACTGCGTAGCGGAGAAGCCTGCCGCTAGTGCCTGATCGGTGCCGGCTTCTCTGGGGATGGAACGACGGCAGCCGGCGACCTGCGGAAGGCCGGCCACTGCGTCAGGATCCACGCGAGACCGGCGCCGCACAACCCGCCTAACACCCACCCTCCAAGCACGTCCGTGACGTAATGGGCTCCCGCGTAAACGCGGGCCAAGCCGATCAGCGCCACCAGCGGCCAGCTGACCCAGCCAGAGCGTGGATACAGGACATGGAAGAAGGCGGCAGCGGTGGCGGTATTCAGAGCGTGGTTCGACGGAAATCCTGACATTTTTCCGCAGACGCCGAGTTGGTGGATATCGCTGAGCGTCATGCAGGGGCGTGGACGGGCCACCAGATCTTTGAGGCGGGCGCCCAAAAAATCGAGCACCCCGATCATCGCGCCCAGCATCGGTGCCGCAATCACGACCTCGCGCCAGGACAACCACAGCCAATACAACGTCAGCAGAACGCCCGGCACCCACAGAAGACCGGCATGAGACAGCGAAAGCGCCAGTGAATCAAGCAGAGGGAATCGTCCGGCAAACCCGTTGATGGCGCGAAAGATCGTCTCATCCCACCCCATTGCCGGGACCATACGGTGTCGCCGTGCGTTCGTCAACCGATATTGAGGCCTTCTATCAGGTGTATCTACAGCCTATTGGTCGGGTCATCGGGTGCGGAAGTGAATGCGGACAGTCAATTCTCCGTCAATCGGCTCGTCCCCATTCATTTGAGGGGCGAACGTCCATTTGCTCAGCGCCGCAATCCCGGCTTGCGTCAGTTCCCGATGTTTGCACGGCTCCAGCACGACCACCGTGACTTTCGCGTCCTTGGACACCAACATGCGCGCCTTCATCCAGTCGTCCAGTTCCTTCCCTTCGAGCGACGGCGGAATCCCCGGCCAGGGGGTGGATTTGGCGACAGGACCCAATTGCTGGTCCTTATTGAGGGACAGCCCGTGCACGTGGACGTCGGGCAACTCCAACATATCTTCTTGATGGTCGCTCATGTGCGTCGCATCGTCCCCCTCCGCAGCAAACGCCGATACCGACAGGCTAAGGAAGAACACGAGCATCACAAAACTTCTGGTCTGCATCGCCACCTCATGAACGGATGCTCAAATCGGTCATTCGACAAGGCCGCAGGCGACGCCCGCACCGGAGGCGTACCCTCTGGGGTACGTTGAGGATACGGGCGAGCCGAGAACGCCGTCGATGGCCGGTTTCAGCATCCGGCTAGAAGAACCATTGGGCTCGGAAGAAGTACGACCTCGGCATCCCGGCATGGGCGATACCTAAGCCGATGCTGCCCTCGCCTCGATTATAAAAGTACCGCTCGTCGAGCAGATTGATGACGTCGAATCCCAACAGCAGCTTTTGTTTGTGCCACGGCAGCGGGATCGTATGGGTGACGGACACATTGTATACGGTGTACGAGTCCTCGTGCGACGAATTTGTCTTGGCTCCCGGTTCGGCCGTCCGCAAGCCGGAGCCATAGAGCATTTGTCCGCTGAAGGTCGTCCGCTCCCTGAAGCGGTAGGCCAGCACGGCGGAACTGGTGACGAACTGTGAGTGATCGCAGAAGACGCCGCCTGGGGAACTGATGTCGTTGATCTCCGCCTGTGTGAGAAGAAACTGTCCCGACTGTAAGCCATAGCCTTTGCACTGCCCCCACGCGACATTGCCGCGGCCGGAGAGCTCGTCCGTGAATTGCACCTTCAACGCGCCGTCGACCCCCCGCTGCCAGCCCCGTTCGAACGCGAAGAAGTTCAACATGGGCGTGGATCCGAACTGGCCGGCGTCCGACAGGTAATGGGCGAGCTTGTAATAGCCGGTCAACTCCAGCGTCGCATACCGGCTGAGGGCGTGGTAACTCCCCACTTCGAAGTAATGAGCGCGCTCGGCCCGCGGCCGAAACCCCGTCGGATCGTCGGGCTGCGCCGTCGTATTCTGGGTGTTCAACGAGGTGAACGCCACCTGCTCGACGTTCGGCGGAGTGAAGAGTCGTCCGTAATACGCGTGAAAGACATTCGCCTGGTTGTGCTTGTAGGTGACCCCCACCCGAGGACTGACCTGGCCTTCGTTATAAAACCCCTGAATTGCGTCCCCGCGCACGCCCAGATTAAAGGTCCAGTGTTCATTGACCGTCCACTGGTCCTGGATCCACATTTCCTGCCTCGTCTGGATGTTCTGATTGGAGGCCTGCCTGGTGATGACCGGTCCCGCCGGCGCCCCGCCGCTGGTATCGAAGGCAAAGATCTGCGCCGTATTGTTCGCTCGCGTGTAATCGAATTGAAATCCCGTCTTGATCAAGTGATGACTGTCCGCTACCCAGGTATGGTCGAAGCGGAAGCCACCGGAATAGGCCGTGCGCTTCTGGTTGGCCGCTTGAGCGCTGTTCACGTCGCCGGCATAGGCCAAAGCGTTCAATGGATCCGTTTGAAAATCCGCCATGCCGCGCCGGAAATATAGACCCAGACTGGAAAAATGGCTGGCATTCACATCGTGCCGCCACACCAACTGCGTGTACTGATTGTTTTCCTTTTGCGATTCGTCGACCAACTGGGAGGCGTTCGGGGTGAACCCCGGCAGGAGCGCCAACACATTCTGATTGGCCTCCAGATTGGGAATCGTCGGGATTTGGTACTTGGCGACGGAATTCAAGAAGATCCAGCTGAAGTTGTTCCGGTTATCGTGCTGATAGTCGCCGCGCAGGTACGTGTTGTTCTTTTCGCTGTGATTATGGTGATTCGTCTTGCCCAGGGTCGGCGGCTCCAGGCCGCGATTGGTGGAGACATAGCTGTTGAGCACATAGAACCGGACCTTTTCGCCCAACGTCCCGCCGTATTCGAACGACGGATTCACGGTCTCGTTTGATCCCCCGAAGACTTGCAGCGACCCAAATCCCGGCTTGGTCCCGCTCTTACTGGTGATATCGAGGACCATCGCCGTCTTGTTTCCGTACTGGGCTTCCATGCCGCCCAGAATGATGTCGGCTCGTTCCCACGCGCGCGGGGGCACGATGTCGGCAAATGCGCCCGTGACGGTATCCGGAATCGGAATGCCGTCGATCCGGAACTGCTGATTGGCGTGGTCTTGTCGGATGTGGGTTTGCTTGAGCGCCCCGTACACGACACTGGGTACGGTCAGCAGCAGCTCGTGGACTTCGACGTTGTTGCCTCTCGGCAATGTCTCGATGTCTTTGCGGCTGAGTGCATACGTTTCGCTTGACGCCTTGTATTGGAGGGGCGGCAGCGGCGATACGACGTCCAGCGCGATCTCCCTCGTTTGGGACAACGTGAGGGTCACCGGCTTCAACGGCTCGTCACCGATCGTCAGGACCAGATACTCGCTGCGATAGGTGTCCCGTATCGCGCTGACGGAATAGGTTCCGGAACCGGGCGCGACGATCGAAAACTCGCCGGCGTCATCCGACACTCCGGACGCGACGGGGCCGCCTTCTTGATCCTTCAGTTCCACCACGGCTTGCGGCACCCGCCGGAGATCTTGGTTCTGGACGATACCTCGGATCGTGCGGCCTGGCTCACTGCCCGCCGCGGGAAGGGAGCCGACCGCCTCCGACGAGAGCAAGGCCGCGATGACGACAACCAGCAGTCTGCTTTTTGCGACTGCGCGCTTCATTGGTGCTCCTCCTACGTACTGCGTCGCTCTCAGTTCACATGTCGCCGAGCGGCAAACCCTGCAAAGAGCAGGCACCGGCTCGAGACTGCGTGGATGAGAAAACTCAGCGACGCGGAGGCGCGCGGGATGGACCCAGGCGAGACAGTTCGGTCGAGAGGAGGACGGATTCGGACGGAGGCGTATAGGGCCTGACGGCTCCGCAGGCCGCTGGGCGAGGCACCTCGGCGTCCAATGACCCGGCTGTATGGTGCTGCACCCACTGGCAGAGGTCCGTATCGGAATGCTCGTGGCCGTCCGCATCGGCGGCGGCCAACTCATGGTGGATGTCCTGAGCGGCCGCAAGCGGGGCGAACCCGAGCAGGAGCGCGATGAGGACGACCACCAGCGAGGCACGCAGTGTTGACCGGGAATCGTCAGCCCGACCCATGAGCGTCTCGATGGCCAACGTCATCATAAGCCCGCAGAAGATAGGTCTTTTTACCGGGGGTGTCAACCGGTATGGACAATTTTCGCGCTATGCGCTACATTCGCCGTTCATTTTGATATATTTTGAGCGCGGTTACGAGGATTTGCGCTCCTTCGCACATGAGACCCATCGACAATCAACACGTTCTTGAAATCAAAGCGCTTCCGGCGCCGCGCGTGATCAAGACGAAGCTGCCGGTGACCGAACAGGCTGCCGCAGTCGTGGTTGAAGCGCGGGAGGCCATCCGGCGCATTCTTCACGGCCAGGACACCGAGCGGCTTCTCGTGATCGTCGGTCCTTGCTCGATCCATGACCCGGACGCCGCCTATGAATATGCCGGTAAATTAAAGTCGCTTGCCGATGCGCTCCGTGACCAGCTGCTGCTCGTCATGCGTACGTACTTCGAAAAGCCGCGCACCACCATCGGGTGGAAAGGATTGATCAACGATCCGCACTTGGACGGCACCTGCGACATCGCGACCGGTCTCGAGCTGGCTCGCACCATCTTGCTGAAGATCAACGAGAGCGGCCTGCCCTGCGGGACTGAGCTGCTGGACCCCATCACTCCGCAGTACATCGCCGACCTGATCAGCTGGACCGCTATCGGCGCCCGCACGACGGAGAGCCAGACACACCGGGAGATGGCAAGCGGCGTCTCCATGCCGGTTGGATTCAAGAACGGAACCGAAGGCAGCTTGCAGGTTGCCGTAAACGCCATGATTTCCGCGCGGGCTCCGCACCATTTTCTGGGCATCAACGCCGACGGGCAGACGTCGATCATCAAGACCATGGGCAATCCCGACCGCCACATCGTCTTGCGGGGCGGCGGCGGGAAGACGAACTATGATCCCGAGGACGTGGCGCGGGCCGAAGCGGCTGTCGCCGGCGAAGGCATTGCCCGCCCCATCATGATCGATTGCTCACACGATAACTCGAGCAAAGATCACCGGCGCCAGGGCCTGGTCGCCCGCGAGGTCCTGCGCCAATTCCGGGAAGGGCGGCAATCGATCATGGGCCTCATGCTGGAAAGCAATTTGAATCCCGGCAAACAAACCTGGAAGCAAGGCGTGCCGCTGGCGCACGGCGTCTCAATTACGGACGCGTGCCTCGGGTGGGACGAAACCGAATCGCTCTTGACCGACCTGGCGGAATCGCTCGCCGCTCGAACCGCCTAAACCTCCTCCCCGCGAACCTCGCCGCCTGACGCCCCTCATGTTGATCGACACGCATACCCATCTCGACGACCCTCGGTACGACGCCGACCGGGAGGCCATGCTGGATCGCGCGCGGCAGGCAGGAGTCGCCGCCTTCATCACGATCGGCTGCGACTTGAAGACCAGCCGGTCGGCGGTCGCGCTGGCCGAGCACCACGCCGACGTCTACGCTTCGATCGGCGTGCATCCGCACGAGGTTAAACAGATCGAGGATCACTGGTACGCGGACTTCCGCAGGCTGGCAGCGAACAAGAAGGTGGTCGCTTACGGCGAAATCGGGCTGGACTATCACTACAATCACTCCGCGCCCCAGGAACAGCGGAAGCGCTTTCGCGAGCAGATCCAACTGGCACGGGAACTGCGGCTCCCGGTCATCATCCATACCCGAGAGGCCCAGGCGGACACGGTGGCCATTCTGAAGGAAGAGCGGGCCGCAGAGATCGGCGGGGTCTTTCACTGCTTCTCCGGCGATGCGCAGTTGGCCAAGGAGGCGCTCGATCTGGGCTTCTACCTCTCCTTTTCCGGCATCCTGACGTTTCAGAACGCGGAGTCCCTGCGCGCCATCGCCAAAACCGTTCCCCTGGACCGGCTCCTCATCGAAACCGATTGTCCGTATCTGACACCCGTCCCGCATCGAGGCAAACGGAACGAACCCGCCTTTGTGTCGCTGGTGGCCCAGCAACTGGCCGCCGTTCGATCCGACGGCAGCGAGATGACGCCGGAGACGGTGGCCGCCCTCACGGCCAAGAACGCGAAGCGGCTGTTCAGAATCGCTTGAGCTGTTGAGAGCGCCGGCGCGCGGCTTTCGGCAATTTGCGCGGATTGCCCTTTTTGCTCGAACCCGGTGACGGACGATCTTCTCCCATATCGAGCTCCTTGAACGGCGTTCCTGCCTGTCTCGGCATGCCGTGCAGCTTGGCGGCAAACTCTTGCGCGGTCATGACGAAGGCGCCGGCGTTATGAGCCGCCCTCGCGACTTCCCGATCGGAACTCACCACCGCGCACTCGCGTCCATACTCCCGGGCCAGCCGCCCGATCACCTGGTCGGCTTGTTCGCCTTTTTTCGAATAAAGGATCTCGACGCCGCTGCGATGCTCATGTCCTCCGTGGGTCTGTCCCTGCTTCCAACCGTCGAATACGACCGTGATGGCATGTCCCTTTTTATGGCGATAGGCGGCGAGCGCGACAATCAGCGCGTCGCGGGGGCCCTCCAGGAACCCCTGGAACCCGACGGTCGCGCCGAGGAGATTGTAGCCGTCGATCACGAGATGCATGCGCCCACGCTACCCGCCATGGCCCGCTCTGTCAACGCGGCCGTTGGGTCCGATTTGCTTGACAGGAGGGCGGATATCTGCGAAACATGGGCTCATCCCTGCCAGCGCAAGATCTATGATGGGGTCATCGGTGCGTCTTCTTCGCCTCCTCACCCTTTCCACCCTCTTCCTGTGTCTGTGCGCAGCCATGGCGTTGCCGTCGAGCGTGTCATCTCCAGTGTGGGCCGCGTCCTCCGCTGACAGTGTGAAGAAAGACCGCGGCGCGGCCCGCAAGAAGCCGTCCCGCCTCAAAGGCACGCCGGCTGCGCTCATGCCGTCCACGGTGCGTGACTTCCGCGTGATGAGCACCGACGCGAAAACTCGTCTGGTTCTCGACTTGGACCGTGATACCAAGGTCATCGAACGGCGCAGCAGCCAGCCCGGCATGATCGCGCTGGTCTTGCCCAATACCGCCATGAGCGCGTCGGCCAGAGTCAAGGCGCAGGATGGCACCGTGCCCGCTCCCTTCGTCGTCACTCAACAGGCCTCTTCGGTTTCGGTCACCCTGCCCATGGACTCCATTCGCAGCTACAAGCACTTCACCCTGTCGGCGCCGCCCCGCCTCGTGGTGGATATTACGTCTTCCTCCGAGCCGCCGCCGATCTCGGCGGCACCCGGGGGAGGCCCCTCGATCGCCGTTCCTGTTCCCCCGCTGATTCAGCCGGCCGCGCCGCCGGCGAAGGGCTATCGAACGATTGTCATCGATCCCGGCCACGGAGGAAAGGATCCCGGCGCGCGAGGGCTCCGTCACACCGAGGAAAAAGACATCACGTTGAAAGTGGGACTCAGACTGCGGGATCTCCTTAGCAAACAGCCCGGGCTGCGCGTACTGATGACCAGGGACCACGACGTGTTCGTCGAGTTGGAAGATCGCGCGAAATTCGCCAACAGCAACGAAGCGGACCTCTTTATCTCTATCCATGTCAATTCACATCCGTCTCGGCAGGTGAGAGGACTGGAAATCTACCATTTCGGGGAAGCCAAGGATCAGCGCGCCCTGGAGGTCGCCGCCCGCGAAAACGGGACGCCGCTGAGCAGCACGGGCGTGGGCTGGGAATACCTGGTCGCCGATCTGCTGACGACCAAGAAGATCGAAGCCTCCCTGGAACTGGCCTGGACGGCGAAGGAAGCCATGGTAGCCCGCATGAACGGGCACTACGGCCTTAACGATCACGGCGTGAAAACCGCGCCGTTCTACGTCCTGCGCTTCACCAGCATGCCGAGCATCCTGGCTGAAATCGCCTACATCTCCAATCCTGCCGAAGAAGACCTCCTGCGTACCCCGGCATTCGTGCGCGACGTGGCCGAATCCCTGTATCAAGGCGTGAATGCCTACCTCGCCAACAACAAGTCCGTCCTGCGATAACGGCTCTTGCGCCGAACAGGAACGCGGCCACTTGGCGCCGCCGCACCTCTATGCAGACCGTCAAGCTCATTGTCGAATATGACGGCACTGACTATGCCGGATGGCAGCGCCAACCGGGTCAGCCCACGATCCAGGCCGCGATTGAAACGGCCATTGAACGGGTGACGCAGCAGGCCGTGCCCGCCATTGCCGCCGGCCGGACGGACGCCGGTGTCCATGCATTCGGGCAGGTCGTGAGTTTCCGCTCCGATCGCGCCCTCTCGGCCGCTCAATGGTCCCGTGCGCTGAACGCCCATCTCCCCGCCTCCATCGCCGTGCGGCACTCGGCCCTCATGCCCGAGACCTTCCATGCCCGGCACCACACGACCGGGAAGTTGTACGAGTACCGGATTGTGAATCGTTCGGAGCGGCCGGCCATCGACCGGCAGTTCTGCTGGCATGTCTATCATCCGCTCGACGACTCGGCCATGAACCAGGCGGCGCTGTCGCTGATCGGCCGCCACGATTTTTCGTCGTTCGAGACGCAGCCCACCGACAACAAAGATCCCTTTTGCCATCTCAAGCGCCTCACCGTGGTCCGCCACGGAGACGCCCTGCGCATCGAAGCCTATGCCGATCGGTTTTTAAAGCAGATGGTTCGCTCCATCGTCGGCACGCTCGTCGAGGTGGGGCTCGGTCGTCGCCCTGCAGACAGCATGGCCGCGATCCTGGTAGCCAAAGACCGCCGAGCCGCCGGCAAGACGGCTCCTCCGCAGGGGCTTTTTTTGATGCAGGTGGATTATTAAGCGCGGTGGGTCGGAGGGGAACCGGCAAGAAGCGGCTGGCTAGAAGGGCAGCTGAGGATCGCGGTTATCGAGTTTCTTGCGCAGCTCGATGAGTTCCTGCTCGAGGGCCGAGAACCGGTCCATGATGGGGTCTGGAATATTCGTGTGGTCCATGGTCGCGTCTGGGAGACGCTCGCCCTGGGACTTGATGACCCGCGCCGGCACCCCAATGACCGTGCAGTTCGGCGGCACATTCTTGAGCACCACCGAATTCGCTCCGATCTTGACGTTGTCGCCGATCTTGATGCCGCCGAGAATCTTGGCGCCCGCTCCGACGACGACGTGGTTTCCCAATGTCGGATGCCGTTTCCCCCGCTCTTTGCCCGTCCCGCCGAGCGTGACGCCTTGGAAGAGCGTGACGTAATCGCCGACCTCCGCCGTCTCGCCGATCACGACGCCCATGCCGTGGTCGATGAAGAAGCCGGTCCCGATCTTTGCCGACGGATGAATCTCGATCCCGGTGAGCCACCGCGCCAACTGCGAGATCGCCCGGGGGAAGAACGGCACGCGATGCATCTTCAGCCAAT
Source organism: Nitrospiraceae bacterium (assembly GCA_040255845.1). Lineage (GTDB taxonomy): Bacteria > Nitrospirota > Nitrospiria > Nitrospirales > Nitrospiraceae > Nitrospira_D. The sequence continues at coordinate 18,450 of JBDZVU010000042.1, forward strand.
GGGCGATGCGATAGGCCAAGAGCGCATGAAAGCCCGCGTAGGTGAGGATCACCTCCAACCGGCTCGTGGCGGCCGGATCCCGGTCGAACACGGCTTTGAGATCCTGTCGGATGGCTTTCAGCATGGCGACTATCTTACGATGCTCACGCGGGTTCAATCAAACAGACCGCATGGGCCGTCATCCCCTCTTCCTTTCCGACGGCGTCCAACCCTTCGCCGCTCTTGACCTTCACGTTGACGAGCCCGGCGTCGATCCCCAGCGTGTCGGCCAACTGCTTTCCCATCGCCGCCAGGTGTGCGCCCAAACGGGGAGCCTGAGCGACAATCACGGAATCGACGTTGCCGACTCGATACCCCTTGGCTTTCAGCTTAGCCGCCACGTCGGCGAGCAGCACCAGACTTGAAATATCCTTGTACCGCGGGTCTGAGCTGGGATAGTGGCGGCCCAGGTCACCCTCCCCCATGGCGCCGAGCAGGGCGTCGCACACGGCATGCACGAGCACGTCCGAGTCGGAATGGCCCAGCAGCCCCTTCGAATGCGGCACTTCGATCCCGCCCAGGATCAATTTGCGTCCCGGCCCCAGCGGATGAACGTCATACCCGTATCCCACACGCAGTCCCTTTGCCATGGCCCTCCTTACGGCTTCGACTGACGCGACGCCCAGATGGCTTCGCCGATGATCAGGTCTTCGGGTCTCGTCACCTTGATGTTCTCTCCGCTTCCTTCCACGACTGACACCGGATGCCCGGCCCATTCCACGAGATAGGCATCGTCCGTCGCGTGCACGCCCTCGGCATGCGCCTTTCGATGAGCGGCCAGGAGCCAATCCCGGCGGAAGGCTTGGGGGGTCTGAGCCAGCCACAATGGCCGGCGGTCGATGGTCCGCTCGATTACACGATCAGGGTTCACCTGTTTGACCGTATCTTTCATGGGCAATGCAATGATGGCAGCGCCTTTCGCCCTCGCAACGGCCACCACCTCCTCGACCATCCGCGCGGTGAGGAATGGCCGTACGGCGTCGTGGATCAGGACAATCTCGACCTCGTCATTGAGCGCTTCCAGGGCGTGACGCACGGAGTCCTGCCGCTCGTGTCCGCCGGGGACAACCTTGTGCACTTTGGTGAACCCGTGGGCGGCAACAACTTGCGAAAGGACGTACTCCATTTCGTTGGGCGGGACGGCGAGGACGATCTCGTCGAGGACCGGAGAGGCCTGCAGGACACGGAGGGCATGGAGGACGAGCGGTTGGCCGCCCAGCGCAAGGAATTGTTTGGGAACCGGGCCGCCCATCCGAAGCCCTCGCCCGGCGGCCGGGACGAGGGCGGCGGTGCGGTTACCCACGAGCGACTTGCAGCTCCTCGCGCTCGGTTTCTTCTTTCAAGCGGGTGAAGATCATACGGCCGGCGGTGGTTTGGAGGACGCTGGTGACGATGACGTCCACATTGCGCCCGATATAGCGGCGCGCATTGTCCACCACGATCATCGTGCCGTCGTCGAGGTACGCCACGCCCTGGCCCGCTTCTTTGCCTTCCTTCAGGACGAAGACGCGAATCGTTTCCCCCGGCAGCACCACGGGACGCAACGCATTGCACAATTCGTTGATGTTCAGCACCCGGACGCCCTGCAGTTCGGCGACTTTGTTCAGGTTCAAATCGTTCGTGACGATCTTGGCGCCCACTTTCTTGGCGAAGACTACCAGCTTGGCATCCACTTCCTTCACGTGCGGGAAGTCCTCGTCGACCACGCGGACATCGAGATCGGCCATCTTCTGGATCTTGTTCAAAATGTCGAGCCCCCGCCGCCCCCGGGCCCGCTTGAGCGAATCGGACGAGTCGGCAATATGCTGCAATTCATTCAAAATGAACTGCGGCACGAGAAACGTGCCTTCGAGGAAACCCGTCTCGCACAGATCGGCCACCCGTCCGTCGATGATGACGCTCGTATCCAGTAGCTTGAGACTGCCCGCCTTGGTGAGGTCCGTGTCGCGGGGCGCCCCGAGTGCGAATTGTTCGCGGCCGAACCGAGCGCCGAGCACGAGCCCCAGATAGGGAAATCCCAATAGGACCACGAGCCCACTCATGTGAAAAAGAAACGTCTCGACATCGAAGATTTCTCCGCCGACCCACTCCACGAGACCGGTGAGCAGCAGCCCCACCGCCAATCCAGCCGTGCCGCCGACGATGATCCCAAACGTAAGAGTGCGTAACGCGTATTCCGCGGCGACAATCAGGCCTCCCGTGGCCGAGCCGATGCCGAACCCGTACAGCCCATAGAGACCGCCGGCGTCTTCCGCTCTGATGAAGAGCGCCATCCCCGCCAGCCCGCTGAGAAGGATGAATATGGCACGAGGGACCATACCGTGACCTCCTCTCCTGTTAGAACTGCCCCTGAGGGGACATGCACCGAACTACGCTCTGTCTGCCGCCGTTCGCCATCGTGTGCGGTCCAACGGGCCGGTTGTTCACGGACGCAGCGTCAGATAGAGGGTGCGCCCCTGCCGTTTGAGCAACAGCAGGACCGCCTGGTCTTTCGGCAGCTTGGAAACGATCCGCTCGTAGGCCTTGAGCGAAGTGACTGCCTGCCGATTCACCTCCAAGATAACGTCGCCTTCGCGGACTCCCACCTCTTCCGCCGTGCTGCCCGGCTTCACACGGATGATCACCACGCCGCGCTCGCTCGACTTCAATCCATACCGGCTCGCGAGCTCGTCGTTGAGCTCGCGCACGTCGAGGTCGGACAGGACGCCGGCGGGACTGCCCGACTCTCCTCCCTCCTCCTCGCCGGACTGGGACATGGACTTGGGCTGCTCCGCGATCGTGAGCTCGATCGTCTTCGGCTTCTTGTCACGGATAATCTTAATGGTGACCTTCTTCCCGACCGGCGTCTGCGCCACGGCATTCCGGAGATGCGTGGGGGAGTCCATCGGCTTGCCGTCGTATTCCACGATCACGTCGGCGCGCTCGAATCCCGCCTTCTTGGCGGGGCTGTCGTCCATGACATCGCTGACCAGCACTCCCTTCGTCTCTCCTAATCCGAACTGCGCCGCGAGTTCCGGGGTCAGCTCCTGAATCGACACGCCGAGCCAACCGCGCACGACCTTGCCGGTCCGCACCAGCTGATCCATGATGGAGCGAGCCATGTTGCTCGGCACGGCGAACCCGATGCCCATGTTGCCCCCGCTCTGGCTGAAAATCGCCGTATTGATACCGACGAGCTCCCCGCGGACGTTGATCAGCGGCCCGCCGGAATTTCCAGGATTGATCGCCGCATCGGTTTGGATGAAATCTTCATATTCGGCAATGCCGGCCGCACGGCCCAGCGCGCTGACGATGCCCAAGGTGACGGTTTGCGTGAGACCGAACGGATTCCCGACCGCCAGGACGAATTCCCCGACCTCGAGCTTGTCGGAGTCGGCCCAAGGCACCGTCGGCAAGCCGGTGGCCTCGATGCGGACGACCGCGATATCGGTCTTGGGATCCGTCCCGATCAGCTTGGCTTTGAACTCCCGTTTGTCGGACAGGGTGACGCGGATGTCATCCGCCTTCCCGACGACGTGGTTGTTGGTGATGATCAGGCCGTTGGATTCGACGATGACCCCGGAGCCCAGCCCCCGTTCCTTCCGTTCCTTGGGCTGCTGCTCGAAGCGCCTGAAGAACTCATCGCCAAAGAACCGGCGGAAAAACGGATCGTCGAACGGCGTGGCATGAGGCCCGTCGGAGCGGCCGCTTTTCGTCGCATAGATGTTCACGACCGCCGGTTTGACCGCCTTCGCGATCTCGACGAAGCTCTGCCCGCCCATGCCGGGAAACGTCGGCTGCGGCGCCGTCGCCACGGGTGTGGCGGCCGGCGGAGGAGCCGACGCGTCGGGCACCGCGTGCCCGGTCGGCAGCCAACCGAGATCGGAGGCCACGACAAAACCGATGATCATGCCGGCCGTCAACAACGTGGCGGCGACGATCCAACTCCGGCCTGAAGAACGCTTGGTTTCTGAATGATAGGAGTCCATCTCTTCCGTCTCGCGCGGCGCCATCAAGGCGGCTGAGCCCAGGATTACGGAATCTCTCCGGCATAGATGCCCATGATCGTCTGGAGGAACTTGATCGCCTCGGCCTTGGGGCGCTGGAACGAGTTGCGGCCAATGATGCTACCGAATCCGCCCCCGTCGCGGATCGCGCGCGCCTCCTCGAACACGTTCTTATCTTCGCTCTTTGCGCCGCCGGAGAAGATCACAATCCGGCGTCCGTCGAACGCGCTCTGCACGACATGTTTCACCCGCTCGGCCAAGGTCTTGATGGGAATCTGCTCGGCCTCATACACCTTCTTGGCGGCCGCCTGCTCCAGATGAGCGCTGGGCAGCTTCACCTTGATGATATGGGCACCGAGCTGCGCCGCGATCTGCGCCGCATAGGCGACGACGTCCATGGCGGTCTCGCCTTCCTTGCTGAGAGCGGAGCCGCGCGGGTAGGACCACACGACCACCGCCAAGCCGGCAGCCTTCGCTTCTTCGGCAATCGCCCGCAGTTGCTCGTACATCGTGTTGCAGTGGGCCGATCCCGGGTAGATCGTGAAGCCCACGGCGGAACAGCCAAGGCGCAGCGCATCCTTCACACTGCCCGTCACCGACGGCAGCGGATCCTTCTCGTCGTGGAGGACGTCGTGATTGTTCAACTTGAGGATCAACGGAATCTGCCCTGCGAACTGGCTCGCACCCGCCTCCAGGAAACCCAGCGGAGCCGCATACGCGTTGCACCCGGCATCGATCGCCAGCTGAAAATGATAGTGCGGATTATAGCCGGGCGGGTTAGGCGCGAAACTGCGCGCCGGCCCATGCTCGAAGCCTTGATCAACGGGCAAAATGACCAACTTGCCTGTCCCGCCGAGCTTCCCGGCCCGCAGGATACGGGACAGATTCGCCTTGGTCCCAGCATTGTCACTCGCATACCAGCTGAGTATGTCTTGTATCCGATCACCCATGGCAGCCCCTCCCGAAGTAATGAGTGCGAAATCATTATAATGGTCATCACGGCGGCTTATGCCCGTCCCTGTATGAAGGCCTCGGCCGTCTCGACATCCCGCTTGCTGCCGATGATCAACGGCACGCGCTGATGCAACGTCTTCGGCTCGATCTCCATGATCCGATTGGTGCCGGTGCTGGCCGACCCACCGGCCTGCTCCACCACCCATGCAAGCGGATTCGCCTCATACAACAAGCGCAGCTTTCCCTCGGGCTTATCTGTTTCGGCCGGATACAGATAAATCCCTCCGCTCACCAACAGACGATGCACGTCGGCCACCAGACAGCCTGAGTATCGGCCGCTGTACGGGCGTCCCGTCCCCTTATCGGCCGCTTTGAGATAGTCGAAGTACTGCCGCGTTCCGGCCGGCCACTTCAAGTAGTTGCCCTCGTTGGCCGCGTAGACCTTGCCCTTATCCGGCATCCGCAGGCGGTCGTGCGAGAGGACATACTCGCCGATTCCCGGTTCCAGCGTAAACCCATAGACTCCCTGGCCCACCGTGTAGACCAGCATCGTGCTGGACCCGAACAGCACGTAGCCTGCCGCCACCTGATCCACGCCGCGTTTCAGGAACTGCTCTTTGGCCGGAGGACGACTTTGCCCCTCGTAGCTGATCACGGAAAAGATCGCGCCCAGCGGCATGTTGCAATCAGTATTCGAAGATCCGTCCAGGGGGTCGACCAAGACCAGATACCTCGCTTCTGATCCCTCGCGGCTATAGACAGCCGGTTCCTCCATTTCTTCGCTGGCCACTCCCCACACCGACGGCACGCGCTCGAACACGCTGAGGAAGGCATGGTTCGCCCGCTCATCCAGCTTCTTGACGGTCTCTCCCTGGACGTTGACGTCCCCTGTGGTTCCGAGCAGCCCGAGCAGCGCAGCTCGACGAAGATCGTGGGCGACCAATTTGCCGACGAGGCCGACATGTCCGATCACATCCGCGAGGGGCCCGGGAACGGTGCGAGTAACGTCGCTGAATCTAAGGGGAAAACCCATGGGAGCAGTATAACCATTTTAGTCCTCACGGGCAACGAAAGTTCTGACTGATTTTCTCGCCCTGCTAGGAAGTCGGCATCCCGTCGATCAAGTCGGCGGTGATGGAGCCAATAATCACCTTCGCCTTCATCCTCAAGGGGATGCGCCGGTCATCCGCCGTAAACCAGACCCGGAGGTTGCCTTCGTTCAGGAAAATACCCTGAAATGGCATGATCACCAAGACCCGCGCCGCCTCCCGGCTCCCCCACGGCCCCTTGATCCGTTCGAGATCCTCCACCCGGACCTCCAATTTGTAGTTTTTCTTGTCGTGGTGGACGTTCATGACCAGACTCGCCCCCTTTGTGAGCGGCAACGCGCTGCGGACGAAGTACAGGCATGAAATCGCGTCCTGGGTCGCCGGCGGAATGGACAAGACTTCCGAGCTTCCGTCCTTGACGGCCGTGACCGTTCCGTCACGGTGATGAAAGGTATATGCGAAGTCGTTCTTGCGCTTTCCTTCCCGCCGCTGGAACGTCATGCGCTCAGGCAGGAGGGTGTCGAGGTCGATCCGCGACTCGACGCGATTGTCCACCGGGTAGAACTTCGTAACCATGGGGCTGGACCGTGCCGTCGTCACGACAGTGGCCAGCCCTTGGCCCTCGGCGCCATTCAAAGACGGCACTTCCATGACGGCCGTGCCAGCGCTGATGTTCAGCCAGGAGATGTCGTAGGTGAGCCGCTCGCCGGGATGGATGGCGACCCGCGGAAGCGCCACGTCGGCGGAGACCGGCGCCGCAATCATGGAGAGCGCACACAAAGCCAAAATGTGGTCGCGGAGCGCCATGGCAGGAATTACAGAGGACAGACTAGCAGGAAGAGCGGGCGGCGGACAATTCACCCTCGACGACGGCCCGGATGTCGGCCAACTGTTCCTCGGAGGGAGCTTCGAAGCGGAGCACGAGCGCAGGCTGCGTATTGGAGGCCCTGATCAAACCCCAGCCCTGGTCAAACACCGCTCGCACGCCATCGATCGTGATGACCTCGCGCAACTGCTGTTGCAATCGGCCGAGCGGCCGGCGCTGCTGCAAATGGCGATCGAACGCCGTGCGCACCCGGTCGACGACTTTGAATTTGACGTCGTCCGGCACGTCCACCCGAATTTCCGGAGTCACCACGGTCTCCGGCAAATCCGCCACCAGGGCTGATAGCGGTTGCTTGGCCTTTGCCAGGATCTCCATCAGCCGGCACGAGGCATAGACGGCGTCGTCGTAACCGAAGTAGCGGTCGGCAAAAAACATGTGGCCCGACATTTCACCGGCCAGAGCCGCCGACTCCTGTTTCATCTTCGCTTTGATCAGCGAATGACCCGTCTTCCACATGATGGGACGGCCGCCCCGCCTGGCAATGTCGTCGTACAGGCTTTGGGACGCTTTCACTTCGGAAATGATGGTGCTGCCCGGCCTGGCGGCGAGAATATCGCGCGCATACAGCACGAGCAACCGGTCTCCCCACAGGACCTGTCCCCGCTCATCCACCGCGCCGATCCGGTCTGCGTCGCCATCGTACGCGATGCCGAGATCAGCCTTGCGGTCTTTGACGGCCTGCATCACGTCGGCCAGGTTGTCCAGCACGGTCGGATCGGGGTGATGGTGAGGAAACCGCCCGTCCAGCTCACAATAGAGGCCGGTCACCCGGCATCCCAGGAGCTCCAGGGCTTGCTTGGCGATCAGGGCGGCGACTCCGTTGCCGCAGTCGATCACGACGTGAAGATCTCGTGCGTCGACGCCGGCAAAGCACTTCTTGAGATGGGCCAGATAGTCGGGAAGGATCGCATGCTCGCTCACACGCCCGGAACCGGAGACGAAGCGCCCCCGTTCCATCACACGGCGGAGGGCCTGGATTTCTTCTCCGTGAATCGCCTCCTTGCCGACGCAAATCTTGAATCCGTTGTACTCGGCGGCATTATGGCTGCCGGTAATCATGATCCCTCCGTCCACCGGCAGCGTGAACAGGGAGAAGTAGAGGACAGGGGACGGGCACACGCCGATGTCGACGACATGCATGCCGCCGGCTACCAGCCCGCGGATCAAGGCCTGGTGGAGCAGCGGCGAGCTGAGACGGCCGTCCCG
>JBDZVU010000129.1:0-6176 GCA_040255845.1 Nitrospiraceae bacterium
CCGGCAGCAGGCCCATGATGGCTTTCAGCGTGGTCGTCTTCCCGACTCCGTTTCGTCCCATGAGGCAAGACACTTGTCCCGGGGCGATGGACAAGGAGACGTCCCGAAGGATGTGACTTTCACCGTAATAGACGTTGACGTTGCTGAGCTCAAGCATGGCTGCCATGGAAGCACCGCAGGCTGCTTACAAGGACCTCTAGCAAGGCCGCAGGTGAGGCAAGATCGGAAACGTACCGTCTGGGGCACGTTGAGGATCTTGTCCCGCCGAGAATGCCGCTTGAGAACCTTTTCAACAGCCTGTCAAACGTGTGCGACCTTCTGTCTGCCCAGATAGATCTCCCGCACGCGATCATCGGCTTGCACCTTATCCACTGTGCCTTCGCAGATCACCGTGCCTTCGTGCAAGACGGTCACCGTGCGGGCGATCTGCCGAACGAACTCCATGTCGTGCTCGATGACGACCACCGCATGCTTTTCTGCCAACGCCTGCAGCAGCCGGCCGGTTTGCTCCGTCTCCTTGTCGGTCATGCCGGCCACCGGCTCATCGACCAGCAGCAGCGAGGGGTCCTGCAGAATGACCATGCCGATCTCGAGCCATTGCTTTTGTCCATGCGACAGGGACCCCGCCCGGCGATGGGGATGTTCGCGTAATCCGATGATCTCCAGCGTCTCCTCGATCCGCCGCCGTTCCTCTGCGGTGGATCGGCTGAACAGCGTCGCAAACACCCCCTTGCTGTTCCGCTTCAGCGAGAGATCGAGATTCTCCCAGACGGTGAGATTGCCGTAGATCGACGGGGCCTGGAACTTGCGCCCGATGCCGAGCTTGACGATTTCATCCTCGCGCTTGCCGATCAACTCCGTGTCTTTGCCGAAAATGACGCGGCCGGCCACTGGTCTGGTTTTCCCGCAGATGACGTCGAGCAACGTCGTTTTACCGGCTCCGTTCGGGCCGATCACGACCCTCAGCTCATTGTAGCTGACGATAAAATTCAGGTTGTTGAGCGCTTTGAAGCCGTCGTAGTCCACGACGACGCCTTCGAGGTAGATGATGGAACCCTTCTCGCTCATGGTTCTAGAATCGGCCGCTGCGGCATGCTCGTGCCTGAATTTTCGTTGGCACTCGGGGCCTTCACCGTTGTCAGCTCTTGCGGGCGAGTTCAGGTGCGCCGATCGGCTTGTGCATATTGGGACCGAGACTAGCCAAACGCCGGAACAGACCGACGAGGCCGTCCGGGAAGAACAGCACGACCGCGATGAACAGGCCTCCCAAGAAAAACGGCCACAATTCCGGGAAATAGTTCGTCAGCACGCTGCGGGCGAAGTTGACTCCCACCGCCCCGATGATCGCTCCGATCAACGTGCCACGGCCTCCCACGGCGACCCAGATCACCATCTCGAGGGATGGCAGCACGCCGATTTGCGCGGGAGTGATGATCCCCACCTGCGGGACATACAGCATGCCGGCGAGCCCAGCGAGTCCGGCCGAGACGACGAACACAAAGAGCTTGTAGTTCACCGGAGAATAACCCGAGAACAACACCCGTTGCTCGCTGTCGCGGATGGCGACGAGGACCTTCCCTGTCCGCGATTGAACGATCCACCGGCATAGAAAATAGGCCGCACCCAGAGCCAACACGGTCAGGACGTAGAGGAACCGTTGTGTGCCGGGCTCGCTCAACCGGAAGCCGAGGATCTGCTTGAAATCGGTCAACCCGTTGGTGCCGCCAAGATTCGTTTCATTGCGGTTGAAGACCAGCCAGGCGGACAGCGCCACGGCCTGAGTGATGATGGCGAAATAGACGCCTTTGATGCGGCTCCGAAAAGCCAGGAACCCGAAGACCAGCGCGCAGGCAATCGGCACCGCGATGGCGAGCATGACGGCGACGGGGAAACTGTAGAACGGCTTCCAAAAGAGCGGCAGTTCCTTCACCTGGTTCCAGACCATGAAGTCCGGCAACTCGCTCCCATAGACGCTTTCCGAGCCGATGGTCAGCATCAGATGCATGCCGATGCAATACGCGCCGATGCCGAAGAACACCCCATGCCCGAGACTGAGGATGCCGGTGTAGCCCCAGATCAAATCGAGGCCCAACGCCAGAATCGCGAACGCCAGGAATTTGCCGAAGCGGTTCAGGGTGAAATCGGAGACATGCAGGATGGAATCCTCGGCAGGCAGCACGTTGAGCGCCGGAAGCGCGACCAGCAGCAACAGGGCGACGGACCAAAACGCAAGCCCTTCGGCTCCATTGCGCGGTGTTCCTTCGGCAGCGGCGCTCACAGTGAGGTTCTCCCTAGTCCGCGTGGCGTCCCTTGATGGCGAACAGCCCGGAAGGCCGCCGCTGCAAGAACAGAATCACGAGGGCCAAAATGAGGACCTTACCATACACGGCGCCGAAACTCGGCTCAAGGAACTTATTGAGGCTTCCGATTCCGAGCGCCGCCACGATCGTGCCCGCCAGCTTGCCAACGCCTCCCGTCACGACGACCATGAAGGAGTCGACGATGTAATTCTGCCCCAGGCCGGGCTCCACGTTTCCCACGAGGGTAAGGGCGCACCCGGCCAATCCCGCCAGGCCGGATCCGAAGGCGAAGGTATAGGCGTCCACCCGTCTGGTTGGAATCCCCAGGCAGGAGCTCATGCTCCGGTTCTGCGTCACCGCCCGCACACGCAACCCGAGATTGGACCGGAACAGCAGCACATAGATCCCCACCACGCAGAGGACCGACAGGACGATGATGAAGAGCCGATTGTAGGGCAGATACACCCCCACCATGACCTGCGCCCCGCCGCTCAGCCAGGCGGGCGCCGTGACCGCGGTCAAATCCCCGAACGCAACTCGTGCGAGTTGGATGAGTACCAGGCTGACGCCCCACGTGGCGAGCATCGTTTCAAGCGGCCGCCCATAGAGAAACCGGATCACGGTTGCCTCGAGGATCAGCCCGCATGCAGCCGCCACCAGAAACGACACGGGCAACGAGAGGATAAAGTAGGCGTCGAATAGGTTGGGCGACAGGAAGGCTTTGAAGAACTCCTGCGTCAGAAAGGTCGCGTAGGCGCCCACCATCATCAATTCGCCGTGGGCCATGTTGATGACGCCCATCAGGCCGAATACGATCGCCAGGCCCACCGACATGATGAGCAGAATCGAGCTCAGGCTGATTCCGCGGAAGACGGTCTCGAAAACGTTGGCCCAGGTGCTCCACAGTTCGATCCGGTCGATCGCGACGTTCGCCGCATTGAGGAGGTGCTTGTCCGCCTCGTGGGAGCCCGGCTCCGACGACAACTGCTGCGCCAGTTCCTTCAATGCCGGCAGGCCGTTCTGGCTCCGCAGCTCGCCGAGCCCTTCCGCGGCACGCGCCTGCTCCTCCCGCGTGCCGTGCTGCAGTTGCAGCAGCGCGGCGCTTTCCTCCATCGCATACCGTACCCACCGGCTCGATTCCTTGGTTGCGGCGGCCTCCAGCCACGGAACCGCCAGGACCTGTCCGGAGGCGCCAAGATCCACAGCGGCCGAGCGCCGAACATCATCAGACTCATGAGCGAGATTCAACCGATTCTTGAGGAGGTCCTTGGCCGGCTTGACGGCGACCCGCGTGGCGCGATCCGCCTCACTCAGCACCTGCTCCAGCGCGGCCAAGACGGCCGCGTCGCCCGATTCGGCGACGGTGCGAAGTGCCGCATCATGCGCGGCCTGATCCTCGCCGGTGAGCTGGCGGACCGTCTCGGCGAGGTCCACCCCGGCCGTGGCGGTTTCCGCGACCGCAGAGCCTGCAAACCAGCACACCATGGCCGCGGCTGCCGCCCAGCCAAGAATGGCCGGGCGGCAGCGGAGCTGCCGTCGGTACGTCAACCCACCGCTCATGCCTTCTTCTGATACGTCCCTTGGTGCTGAATCCAGTCGCAGCCTTTGTCGGGATTCGTGTACTCGCTCCAGGGTTCCGGTTTGACGAGTCCCTTGGAGCGCGACACGATCTTGAATTGCCCATCCTTGAGAATTTCGCCGATAAGAACAGGCTTATGGGTGTGGTGGTTGGCGGGATCCATCATGATCTCTCCACCCGGCGCCAGGAATTTTTGTCCGTACACCGCCTTGCGGACAGCGTCGACATCGGTTTTACCCGCCTTTTCCACCGCCTGCTTCCACACATGCACGCCGAAATAGGCCGCCTCCATCGGGTCGTCCGTGACCCGCTTGTCCCCGTCGGGCAGATTGTTCTTCTTGCAATAGGCCTTGAAGTTGGCCACGAACTGTTTGTTCTGCGGCGTATCCACGCTCTGAAAATAATTCCAGGCCGCCAGGTGGCCGATGAGCGCCGTGGTGTCCATGCCGCGCAGTTCGTCCTCGGCGACACTGAAGGCCATGATCGGCGCATCCTCCGCGCGCAAGCCCTGGTTCGCGAATTCCTTGTAGAACGGGACGTTGCTGTCGCCGTTGATGGTGCTGATGACGGAGGCACCGCCCCCGGCGGCGAATTTCTTAATCTTGCCCACGATCGTCTGGTAGTCCTGGTGATGGAACGGCGTATATTCCTCCATGATGTTCGCGGCGGGCACCTTTTTCGCGAGCAGCATGGCCCGGAGAATCTTGTTGGTCGTGCGCGGATACACGTAATCGGTCCCGAGCAGATAAAACTTCTTGTAGCCCCCGCCTTCCTTGCTCATCAGGTATTCGACGGCCGGCACAGCCTGCTGGTTCACGGCGGCGCCGGTGTAGAACACGTTGTGCGAGCATTCCTCCCCTTCGTACTGAACAGGGTAGAACAGCAGACCGTTGTTCTTTTCGAACACCGGCAGGACGGATTTGCGGCTGACCGAGGTCCAACAACCAAAGACGGCGGCCACCTTGTCCTGGAGCAGCAGCTGCTTGGCCTTCTCCGCAAAGAGATCCCAGTTCGACGCCGGATCGACGACCACCGGCTTGACCTGCCGGCCCAGCACCCCCCCCTTGGCATTGATTTCTTCCACCGCCATCAGCACGACGTCCCGCAGCGAGACCTCGCTGATCGCCATCGTGCCGCTCAATGAATGCAATACCCCTATTTTGATCGGCTCCTTGTCCGCCGCATACGACAAGGCCCAATGTCCCAAGTTACCCAGCAACGCGGCCACGCCAACGGTGGCCGTCGTTTTGGCGCTCTGCACCAGAAAATCTCGACGGGTTTGGTGGTTGTTCCCCTGATCCTGCGTTTGTCCCGCCGGGCTCGCACCCTGTTCATCATGTGTTGTCATGATTCCATCCCCTTTCGATTCCTGCCGGTCGCTAGAAGTTGTACCAGGCTGACAACGAGAACATATCGGCCTGGTATTTCTCGGAAGAAAACCCGGTCGGCTGGGCCCAGTTGGTCCAGAAATGCTGCCACTCGAACCCCATGATGAGATCCGCCCAGATCGGGTGGATGATCGTGACGTACGTCCGTTGATTGGACAGATATTGGATATTCGAGCTGATCCCGGCTGCCCCGTAGGCGTTCATGCTGCCCCGGAGATCGGAATCCAGCGGGTTGTCGATGCCGTAGCCGGCGAGAACGGTGTAGTTCCTCGAGTACGCGTAACTGAGCTGCGTCCAGAACGTCATGGTGCGCACCGGGTTGCCGGTCAGCCAATTCAGATCCTGGTTCCACCGGAACCATTCGTTGCCCAGCGCCTGTCCATAGGCGAGTTCGCTCATGAACTTGAGTTGGCTCGTGACTTGATGGACGGCCTCGATGCCGACGAGGTACGAGCTGATGTCCTTCCCGGACTGAAACGCCCCTCCGGTCGGGCTTGGACTGCCATTGAAGGCGATGGTCGGCGCCGACCGATACCAGCGGTAGGCGGCGTTCAGGGCCACCATGGTCCCCGCCATGTTGCCAGTCCCGGTGTAGGCGAAGCGCGTGCCGAAGTACGGCATCTGCACGGGATCGTTGAACGCGATCGTGCTGCCCGGCCCTCCGTTCAAGGCTCCCGAGTTGGTCGTCCGGACCTGATTATTCCCGCAGCAATTGGACAGACCGCGCTCGAACCGCATGACCGTCAGCAGCCCTTCGAAGTTGTCGGTGAACTTATGGCGCACCGTGACTTGCGGAATACGCTGCCACAGGTTGCCGGTGTAGCCCATGATCGAGAAGTCGATGTTGTCAGTCAGCAATCCCATGATGGGATTCCAGTCCTGGCCGATCGTAAACAACGTGCGATCGTT
>JBDZVU010000043.1:0-13883 GCA_040255845.1 Nitrospiraceae bacterium
GCCTTCCTTACAAATGCCTCTCTGCTTACGTATCCCCCCATTCGTAGAGTAGCGGACCCTCCTCATCCTGAACTACAGTGGCAACGTCACCAGACGGGGCTCATCACAAGGAGTCGAACGTTATGAAATGCGATCGTTGTGGGAGCGAGATGGTCGAAGAGCAAGTCTGCGTCACGGGTGGTCTCGTCAAGATCAAGAATGTGTCGGCGTGGCACTGCACGAATTGTGGGCGGGTGGAATACCTCTCGACGGAAAGCCCCAGCCGCCAACAGATGAAGCTTCAGTTCTCGACCTGAGCGCGCATGTCCGTCGATCCGCGCCGGCCGCTGCTTACGCCTTACCCCTATCCTTCCCCGTACCGCCATTTTCCTTCCCAGTTTTTGTGCCGTCGAGCTATAGTGTCCCCAGCGTTTGTCTCTGACCAAAGGATCCGATGACGTGGCCAAGATTCTCATCATCGATGACGAACTGTCGGTGCGCACCCTGCTGCGCACCGTCCTGGAAGAAGACGGGCACACCGTGGTGGACGCCGAAAACGGACGTCTTGGGCTCGAGCTGTATAAGAAAGAGCCGGTGGACCTCGTCATCACCGACATACTGATGCCTGAAATGAGCGGGTTGGACTTGATCTTGGAGCTGACCCGTGAGTTCCTCAACGTCAAGGTCATTGCCATTACGGGGGCGAACGGGGAGCAGAATCGGCTCAACGCGGCGAAGCTCTTGGGGGCTCGTCACACGCTTCACAAGCCCTTCAACGTCTCACAGCTGTTGAGTGCCGTGCGGTACGAGCTGGCCCACTAAGCAGGATTGTTCGGCAGGCTGGCGGCGCGTCCGCGCGGCCACCGGCGGTCAGGACAGGCAGGCGAAGAGATTACGGCAGCCGACGAAATACTGCGGCGCGCCGGCTGACTGACTGGGCTTCGACCAACGGACCTCCAGCACGGTGTGCAGCTCGGGGTTGCCTTCCGGATGGAAGGTCACTTCGAGGATTCGGCCGGGGTCCATCGGCCTCGGCATCCGCAGCAGCATCCCTTCGGGGCTCTTGTTCAGCACCCGCGTCGTGCCCTCTTCAAATTCGACGGCCGCGCTTTCGACACCGCTCCGCACGTATCCCGCGACCTGGTCACACGGCACCCGGGGCTGACGGCGCTTTTCTTTCACGCGAACCCTTTCACTCGCAGCAACCACCCCTACACTCCTCTACGTATATAGGCGGCAGTGTAGCGTGTTGGCGCGCAACTTACAACTAGGGCGCCCCCTGGCGGCTCTCGGCGAGCCAATCTTACCTAAGGGTTGCTTACCAATCGTCATCGGCGCAGCGGATCACTGTATACTGGCCGCGGAGGAATCGCTGCCATGCCTGTGTTCGGCGGGATCGAGGCGGGCGGAACCAAAGTGGTGTGCGCGGTCGGCACGGGGCCGGAGGACGTGGACAGCGTGTCGCTGCCCACCACGACGCCCGACGACACCGTCGCGCGCGTGGTGGCATTCTTCCGGCCCCACCGTAACCGGCCGTTGTCCGCGATCGGCATCGCCTCGTTCGGCCCGCTCGATCTGGACCACGGGTCATCCACGTACGGCCGCATCACGACGACGCCGAAAGAAGCCTGGCGCGACTACGACATCCTGAGCGCAATCAGTCGGGCGCTGGCCGTCCCTACCGGGCTGGATACGGATGTGAACGCCGCCGCACGAGCGGAGGCACGCTGGGGGGCGGCGGCGGACGTCTCGGATTGTCTCTACTTGACGGTCGGGACCGGGATCGGAGGCGGAGCGGTGATCGGCGGGCGTGTCCTTAGAGGCCTCTCACATCCGGAAATGGGGCACATCCGTGTGCCGCATGACGTGCAGCAGGATCCGTTTCCCGGAGTCTGTCCCTATCACGGAGATTGTCTGGAGGGGTTGGCATCCGGCCCGGCCGTCGCCGGCCGATGGGGAAAACCGGCGGAGCAGCTGCCACCGGACCACCCGGCGTGGAGCCTGGAAGCCCACTACCTGGCCCTCGCGCTGTCCACCTTCATCTACACGTTGTCGCCGCAACGGATCATTCTGGGGGGCGGCTTGATGAGGCAGACGGGATTGCTTCCCTTGATCCGGAAGAATGTCGCCGATCTGCTGAACGGCTACGTCGCCACACGCCCGCGTTCAGATGAACTGGAGCGCGTGATCGTCCCGCCACTATTGGGAGAACGCGCGGGAGTGTTGGGCGCGATCCTCCTTGCGGAAGAAGCGTGGCGGTCAGGGCGCGCTCCTCAATGACCCGCCGCCATGGCGATGTCCGGCTCCCACGACAACGCCTCGGTTTCATCCTCGAGCGTCAGCAGCCCTCCGTCACACCGCATGCGGATGACGCGCCGGGCGCTGGCGCGCAAGCCGCCGAACAGCCGCCGCCCAACTCCTGAGTCGGAGCCAGGACAAGGGCACAGGATGCGGAATTCGCCGTGGGACAACTGGCGCAGGGATTCCAACACGCGATCGGCGGTACGGATCCTCTCCCGCTCCGAAACGCACTCGTCGGCCAGCATCTCGAAGGCTCCCGTCACGACGGCATGTCTGGATTGATACCGTTCCAGCGCCCCAGCCAGGCATGCGCCGGCCAGCCGCTCCATCTGTGCGCCGCTGAAGACGCGGGCCACGTGGATCAGCGCCAAGATCTTGGACGCCTGCATGCGGCGCGCCTTCGCCAAGCGGCTGATGAACCATGGATCGAAGCTTTGATCGCCGTCGAGGTAGACGACCGGCTCCCCGGCCATGGCCCAGTGGCCGGCTTCGGCCAGGGCCAGCCGCGTCGCAGCCGGATGGCCGTAGAGCACGGCGAGGCTGTCGCCGCTGCGCCATGGAATCCGCACGTGCCTGATCGCGGCATCCCACGTCTGCTCAAAACCCTGTGGAGCGGCCGTCTTGCCGCGGCGAAGCCGCGCGGGCACCCACGGCGTGACGGCCGTGCCGATGTTCACGAGAACGCCCTCCCTTATCCGCAGCATCCGCCCGCGAACATCTGCCGCTGGCGAAGCATGTGCCAACACATTTCGCACAACTCCATCCTGGAATGGGTGACGGCATCGACGCAGCGGATGCGCTCCGGCACCAGGAGGCCGCAGTCTGCGCAGGGACCGGCCGAGACTCGTTCAATGCCCTGCGCGATCATAGGCCACCACCTTTCTGTTCGGGCGAACCCGCCGCCCGCAGACGGCGGACATGAAGACGCGCCTGTCCCGCCTCCCGATCACCTGGTTCCAGAGCCGCTCGGTGATGGATCGGCTCTTCGTGTGCTGGAGCTCCTGCTGCACGTCGCGCAATTGACCATTGAGCATGGAGACCGTCCGTTCCAAATCCTTCAACCGATGGGCCGTCACATCGCGTCCTGTCGTATGCATCATGACCTCCCTTCCTTCGTCAGACATCACAATGACGAATCACGCCGATGACGATGCCTTCGATGTGAAATTCATCGCTCGGCTGCACGATGATCGGCTGCATCGCGCTATTGGCCGGATGCAGCTCGATATGCGTCTCCTTCTTGTAATAAATCTTGATCGTCGCCTCGCGATTGACCAACGCGACGACGGTCTGGCCGTTGCGCGCGGTGTCCTGGCGCCGCACCACGATCAGATCTCCCGGCAAAATCCCCTCGTCCTTCATGGACTCGCCCTTGACCCGCAATGCGAACGTATCCCCGCCCCGCAGCATGCTGGACGGCACTTCGACCACTTCGGCTTGCAGCACCGCCTCGATCGGCGAGCCGGCCGCCACCAAGCCGGCCATCGGAATTTCCGTCCGGCGCTGCAGCTGCTCCAACGCCACGCGCACCATGCCCGGGATGCGCCGCATGCCCGCTTCGTAGCGGGCCACGGAGACCCGCGTCGTATGCAACGCCTCGGCCAACTGCTGCTGCGTGAGCCCCAGCCCTTCTCGGATGCGCTTCAGATCGTGCGATTTCATGATGTAGCCAATGGTTACACACCGGATTTGCCCCTGTCAAGAGCCTTTTTCAGGCCGGAACGGCATTCCGGTTGAGCGTCCGTAAAGCACGAGAAAACTTGCGGAAGATCAAGGCGCCTTGCGACAGAGCGAGGCGGTATCCACCATCGTGTAGCTAATGGGTGATCGACTGGGAAGGCAGGCGAGACTTATGAGGCGATTCTGCCTCTCGCCCAATCTGCCCGCGTGGGGAAACCGGGTGAGCGCCGCTTCCGCCCGAGACCGAGCGTCACCACGACAGCGAGGATCGCAAGACTGAGATACTCAGTGAACGACATAGGACACCTGCTTGTATGTCCGGCCGTTTGTATTTTTGTATTAAGGGTCCACTACTTCTGTTTGAGCAGATTTCTACTACCGCTTCGATAGGGCCATGTTGAGGACCCTCTCCCGCGCACGCCGAGCCCTTTCGCTAGCGCCTCGGCTTCCTCGTTCTCGCGACAGGCGACCCGGGCACGCGGGCTCTGCTTTGGACCAACGGCGGAGGATTGATGCGGTTGGCTTCAATGCACGCATCGGTAAATTCACCGCATGAGAGACAGCGCCATCCCAGCTCGAAATCCGTCGCCGCACAGTTCAACGCCGTCACACTGCTGACCATCAATCCCCGACAGCGCACGCAGCGCGTCGATCGTCGCTCGCGCGTCGGCTCAGCCTCGTGCCGCTCGCCGTCTTCAGCCATCGCTCCTCCTCCGGCGTACGACCGCCATTACATCGACGGCCAGTCGTTCACTGTTGCAGGAACACGGTGATGGCCATCCAGCCGGCCATGGCCAGCACGACAAACACCGCGATGAGCTCGGGCCATCGATCGCGCCATAGGTGCATCGCATCTCCTCTCACGCCGGCGGTGGAGCGGCTGCGGCTCCGGCGCAGCGCTCAGGGGCGTGATTGATCAGGTTCAAGCAGATCCGCCATGGATGCCCCAACCACTCTGTCGGCCTCTCCCTCGCTGTTCAGTTCAATCGTCACCCGGCTTCCCAGCGAGAGATGTTCGAACAGCTGCGGTTTCGTGATATCGAAGAAGATCGATTGCCCAAGGTCGGTGCTAAGCGCGCCTTTCATCCCGACAAGATCCACGTGCGTGAGAGTTCCGCTCACCACCTGCGACGCCTCTCCCTGAATCAGCTCATCGGCCTCCGCCGCCATCGGCATCCCAAGCAGAGGCAGCGCCGCAAGCCCGAGCCATATGCCCATCGCCAAGACCATTGCGGGTGTGTAGCGCGTCATCATGTCGATCCCTCATCGTCCAGCCATGTTGATGTGAGCACCCATCGGAACGCCAGCCCGTGAACAACTCGCGGAGCCACCGTGGGCCCGACCAACGCACGAACGCGATTGACTGACCGAAGCGTGACTGCCGTTGACTAACGGTGCTGCTGACTGAGCGGCGGAGACTGGAGAATCAGACGCGCGGTGCGCGAGAGATGGGACAGTCGGCGTGGCTCACCAACCTATGTAGACCTTACTCTCCGGGGTCATCGCTGTCAAAAGCCGATCAGCGCCGAGACGCTGCAACGCCACGTTTCGATAGGACAATAAATTCTTTCGCCCTTAAACAAGGGGAAGTGAGAGGACCGGGAGCGCCCTACCGATGATAGAGTGTAGACATGATGGAGATGGTCAGACTCTTACCCGTCGCGGTCCTCTTGCTCAGCTTACTCCCGAGCTGTGCCCTGATTCAGGGTGCCGCCCCCGACATCATGTCCGAGGCGCAGCTGGTGTCGCTCTTTAATACCATCGATCGCAACGAGCTGGCCGGCGCGGCGGTCGCGAAGCAAAAGGCCGTCTCTCAGCCGGTCCGTGACTATGCAGACCGCCTCATGCGGGAGCACGCTGCGCTGCTTTCCGAGCGGCAACAGCTCGCCCACGGCTTAGACCTTCCCATCGACAAACCTCAGTTGGCATCGAAGTTGGACGGCCTGAATGATCGCCTCCTGGCGGATCTCGCCACACGGTCCGGGATGGACTTCGACCGGGCCTACATCAACGCCCAGATTACGAAGCACGAGCAGGCGCTCGCCTTGGCGAGGAATTCCGCCAACTCATTCACTGCCGACTCCCCGTTCTCACAGCACCTCCTGGCCGGCGCAGCCGACTTCCAGGCCCACTCAGCAAAGGCCCGCACCATCCATCAACAGCTTCTTCGCAGCCGTTAGTCATGGCCACGCGCCTGAGCATCTGTGCATAAGTGCCGTGCCGCTGCGGTTGGCTTGACGCGTTTTGCCGATCGGAAGCTGAGGAATTGCGCTCTAATCTAAAATTGAATGTTTTTTCCTTCACTTTTGGCAAAGACCACAAGATATTGGGCCGCTCTCGCCCCCTCCATCAATGATGAAAAAGTAGGCAGACAGGTCGGCCGTCGTCCACTCCAGCCGGTCACGAGCCCACGCGGGACTTGTGCACAACCTTATCCACAGAATCTGGGGAAATGGAAATACAGGGATGGATTACCGGCGAGAGACCAGATGAACCGATCCGGCTTTAAAGGCGGCCTTTACCTGAGCCCCGACAGAGAGGTGAAGATCGAGCAATGCGGAACGAGTGATCAATGCGCAGAGTTGAAACCCGCAATCGAGGGTCAGCTTGGCCAAGGCGCCGAGCGACTGGATGGCGATCACGGTGCCGGGGAGATGATTCCGCGCGCTCGTCTCTCCGGAGTCCACGCGCTCTACCGTGACGTCTTCGGCGCGCAGACACACGAAGACGTCGGGACCTTGGTCGGCGCCGCCGACGGCCGTCAGCGACACCGGGCCGACCTCCACCGTGGCGAGGCCCTCGGCCGCCTTGACGATCCGCCCCTGCACGACCGTGTCGATGCCCACCACGCGGGCGACCTCCGCGTTGATCGGCCGCGAGAACACCTCCTGGGGCGGTCCCGCTTGCAGCACGGTGCCGTCCACGATCACGGCGATCCGGTCTCCCAACGTGAGGGCCTCGGCCCAATCATGCGTCACGATGATGGACGGCAGCGCCAACTGCCGCAGCAGGGCCCGCAGCTCGCCCCGCAGCGTCTGGCGCGTCGGCGCGTCCAATGCCGACAGCGGTTCGTCGAGCAGGAGCAGCTCGGGGCGCGGTGCCACCGCGCGGGCCAGCGCCACGCGCTGCTGCTGCCCCCCGGAGAGTTCCGCCGGCTTTGCGCGGGCCAGGCCCCTGAGTTGAAACAGCTCGATCATTTCGTCCACCCGCGCCTGCCGCTCGGCGGCCGGCAAGGCCCCCAATCCATAGGCGATGTTGCCCGCGACCGTGTAGTGCGGAAACAGCGCATAGTCTTGCGCCATGTACCCGATGCGCCGTTCCTGCGGAGACACGCGAATGCCGGCCGCCACGTCCAGCCACGTGCGCGAGATGAACCGGATGTGACCGGCTTCGGGCCATTCGAGCCCCGCCACGGATCGCAGGATCGTCGTTTTGCCGGAGCCGGAGGGCCCGAAGAGAATGAGGACGGTCGAGGCGTCGAGAGGGTACGCGATCCGCGCGCGGATGGGGGTGCGGCCCGGAAAGGTCTTCGTGATATCCAGATCTATTTCTGCGGCCATACGGCCCAGACTTTGCGGTTCATCGCATACACGACGAGCAGCACCAGATACGAAACGGCGAGGAGAAACGCCGCCGTCTTGGCGGCTCCGGCATAATTCAGCGCCTGCACTTCGTCGTAGATGTCGATGGAGACCGTCCGCGTGACGCCTTCGATGTTGCCGCCGACCATGAGCACGACGCCGAACTCCCCCAGGGTATGGGCGAAGCTGAGGACGAACCCCGTCACGATGCCGGCGAGGGAGAGCGGCACCACCAGTTTGGCGAAGGTCATGAGCTTGGAAGCGCCCAACGTCCAGGACGCTTCGATGAGCCGGCGGTCCACCTGATCGAACGCCGCGGCGAACGGCTGGACGGCAAAGGGCAGACTATAGAGGATGGACGCAAAGAGCAGTCCCTCGAACGTGAAGGGCAGCGCATGCCCCGCCAGATCCGCATAGAGCCGTCCCACGGGGCTATGCGGACCGATGGCGACCAGGATGTAGAAACCCAGGACGGTCGGCGGCAGCACCAGCGGCAGGGCAACGATCGATTCAACGATGAACTTCCACCGCCACCGTGAAAAGCTCATCCAATAGGCGATGGGCAAGCCAATGAGCACCAGGGCCGCCGCGGTCAGCGTCGCCAGTTTGAGCGTGACCCAAATCGCAATCCAGTTCACCGCAGCGCCCCCATGCCACGGGCTCTCCGGCCGCCATGGTAGAAAGCGGCCGGAGCCGAAGTCAACGCGGCTATTTGCCGACCATGACCTCGGTCGCCTTGATCGCCACCGTGACGGAATCGTTGACCTTCAACCCCATGTTCTTGACCGAGCCGTCCGTAATGGCCGCCACGAAATCCATATTCCCGACCTTGACCACGACTTCCGCCATGGCCTGGCCTTCCTTGATGCTGGTGACCGTCCCTTGAAATTGGTTGCGCGCGCTCAGTTTCATGGTGACCTCCACGAGAAGGTTGCGATGCGTGGCTCCGACTGATTCATCCTCATTTACAGCGGAACTGAACGCCCCAGCGCCGCCAGGTGGACTCGCCTTCCTGTCCCTCCACGCTGGACATGCCGTAGCTCGGCACTTCTCCGTCTTTGATGACGGTGTAGCCGGACGGACATTTTTGCTCCATCACCTTGAGCGCCTCTCGCCGGTGCGGGGAGCCCATCGGACCGCCGCGATCCTCTTTGAAGAGGTACGTCACGACGCCGCCCGTGTCGGTTTCCCGCGTGAGGGTCACCGCGTCGGAACAGCCGGCGAGCCAGGCACAGACCAGCGCGGCAGAGACTCCCAGGCTAACTCGGCAGCGTGAATCCATAGCGTGTCATGATCTCCTGTCCAGAGGGGCTCTTGAGAAACTCCAAAAACTGCCGCGCCGCTCCTTGATGCTTTGACGATTTCAAGATCACGGCGCCCTGCTCGATCGCCGGATGCGCGTCGGCCGGCACCTCCCAATACGCGCCCTTGCTCTTCATCGTGGGCGCCAAGGCCAGCGACAGGGCGATGATGCCGACGTCGCACGCCCCGGATTCGACGAACTGCGCGGCTTGGGAAATATTTTCTCCCAAGATGAGGCGCTCCTTGGCGGCGCCGTACACCCCGGCATGCTCCATGGCCGAGACGGCGGCACGGCCGTATGGCGCATGTTTCGGATTGGCAATGGCGATCTTCTTGACGGCGGTCTCACGCAAGACGTCGAATCCCCTTCCGACGTCGACGTTCGATCCGTGTGAAGTCCAGATGACGATCCTGCCGACGGCATAGCGGTAGAGCGAGCCGGGGACGGTCAAACCGGCACCCTCCAATTTCTTGGGGTACGCAATATCGGCTGAAAAATACAGATCGAACGGGGCGCCGTTTTGAATCTGCGCGTAGAAGTTGCCCGATGACCCGAGCGTCAATTTCACCCGGTTGCCCGTGGCCTTCTCGTACTCCGCCGCCAAATCTTTGAACGCGAAGTTGAGATCCGACGCGGCCGCAATGGTGAGTTCCTCGGCGGCCCGAACGGGCCCGGCCGCAAGCGCGGCGATGATCACGACCATCACGATGGTGCGTATCATGACAACACTCCCCTCATAGTCGATCAGAAGAAAATTTGGTACTGGATGCGGAAGGCGTTTTCGATCAAGGTGCCGGCATTCAGATCGAGCGGCACACTGCCGCTGGGACAGCCGGCCGGACAGGGCCCTGTCGCCGGAAGCGGGGCGCTCCGGCCGATCGCGTAGCCGCCCATCCCCATCGCGACGTTGCTGTAGGTCAGCATGATTTGATGATCATACGTGCCGCTGAGGAACCAATTCAGCGACACGTCCACTTGCTTGATGAGGTCGCCGCCGGAGCGCGTATCGGGATCCCACCAGGCGTACCGCGCCGCCACTTCCACCTTACGAGGAATCAGGTAATATCCAGATTGGACGTACCATCCGGTCATGTTGCCATATTCGTTCGGGGCGAAGACCGTGCAGGGGCCGCCGACGCCGTTGGTCTGGACGCAGGCCGGACCCTGATTGTGCCGCGTGATGGTGCGAAACCAGTACTCGCCCTGGATCGAAAATCCACGATACTTGAACGCGGAGTCCAACGTCCAGGTCGAGAAGTCCACCACGCCTTGGCCGAGGATCCGGCCGTTTCCCAGCGCGGCGAGCGAGCGCCGGACGTGGAGATTGGCCAAATCAATCCCGACAAAGGCATTGTTGCTGCTGGTATCGATCTCAGGATTGTACGCATAGGCGCCTCCGACGACCCACTGAGGAGTTTCCGAGTAGGCGATGTCGCCTTCCCCATACCCTGCCCGGCCGAAGATATTGGCCTGAAGCCGGGCGACATACATCAGCTGGTTGACGTTGGACCGGACGTTGGCGTTCAGATTGCGCGTGTTGGCTGGACAGCCGGCCGGCGACGGAAACGGATTGCCGCCGGTCGCGCCCCCGGGACACCCGAGCGTCGCCTCTTCGCTGTTGAACTGCACGAACCGGTTGACCAACGGCCCGACCCCGTTGAACACGCCGAAATAGTAATTGACGGGGTAGATCTCTTCGTCGTTCATGACGGTAATGCCGACGTCGCGCCGGTTGATTCCATTGGCGGTGAAGGCGTCCATCGCCAGCGCGCGGCTCGCGAACTGCATGGCGGCCGTTGAATTGATCTGCGAGCGGTTGAAATACACCTTGTACTGGCCTAATTGTACGTTGAACAAGGGAAGATGCGTGCTGGTGACGTTGAGGTCCAGCATCGTCACGGCTCCCGGCGCCTGAGCGTTCTCAGCGGTCTCGCCGGCAAGCTGGATGTAATATCTGAAGTCGGGGCTGAACAGATGCCCCATGAAATACAGTCGCGCGATTCTCAGGTTGAACGTGGACGATTCGTCGATCGACCGGTTCGCGCGATAGTCCCCGAACACACCAAGTAATTCGGGATAATTCTTGGAATCGCCCGTCGTTCGCCAGGCCTCGTTGCGGGACCGCTGCGTGAACCGCAGGGCAAAGCGGGCCCGGATCTTCAGGAAGAAGTCGTTGTCGTTCATCGAAAAATTGAAGCCGCGGTCGTACCAGGCTTTGAAGCTGGGCTGGAGCAGATATTGGCGCTCCTGCGACTCCTTGATGACATTGTCGTACTCTTCCTGCGTGATAGTGCCCTGTTTCAGCGCCCGCTGCAGGAGGAGCTTCGTGGCAGGATCCATGCTTTCCACGAAGACGTATTTGCCATCCTTTTCGACCAACTTGCCCGCATCGGCGGCGAACGCAGCGCCGGCTGCGCCGCACAGACCAAGGACCGCGGTCAGGAAGAAGAGCGCCATCCTTTTTTGCAGCGTCTTCCAACAACAGATACCTTGACGCATATGAATCGCTCCATAACTCCGTGATGAAAATTTTCGTTACCGTGGGGATACCGCGCCCAGCTTCGGGGCTTTCAGAAATTCCCGATAATTCAAGACCGCGTTGCCGTGCTGGTCCGTGCCCCAGAAGCGGCCGGGCTCGAAGTACAGCAGGTAATCGGCGGGAAGCGGCGGCGGGGTAGGAAAGTTGTAGTCGTAGGGATCGAACTTGTGGTTCGGGACCTGGACATGGATATATTCCATCGTGAGATAGAGATAGGGATCGCGGACCGCCACCCATCCGCCCACCACGTCGTACCGCGAGACCGGGTTAAAGCCCGGTGCACGCAGCTGAAAATGAACGCGCTCGCCGGGAGCCGCGGCCCGCAACCCTTCCGAGACGGGCTTTGTCAGTACCTCCAACTCGTCTTGGCGGAACACGGGCTTGGCCGGCTCCTCCTCCGAGAACCACCGGAGCGGCATCCGCTTCTTGGGACGGTAGGTGAAGCGCTCGAGGATCGACGTGAGCTCTTCCGGCGTCAATCGCGCCGGATGCGAGTACCCCGGCCGATCCAACTCCTGCTGCAACGCCACCACGACGCGGCCGTCCTGATGCACCACCTGAGTCGTATACGGCAGACGCGCACAGGCGGACGGCAGGACGATGAGAACCAGAGCCGCCAGGAACACACTGGATGATCGAGCGATACGTCTCATGTGCTGTACCCACCTCTGAACATGGAGAATGAACTCATGGCTGCGGAATCGTGACCGGCCTGTCGGGCTCCTTCCCCGGACCGTAACCCAGCCGTTTGACAGCCGACTGACCTTCCGGGCTGGTGACGAAGCGCAGGAATTCCTCGCACAACGAACGATCCGGGCAGTACCGCTCCATGGCCAAGCTGTGGGGCACCGGCTTGTACAGCGATGCCGGCGCCTCGGCGACGACGCGGACGCGCTCCTGAACCTTCGCGGCTTCGTGTCCGAACACGATGCCGAGATCGGCTTGGCCGCTCAGCACATGATCCAGGATGCCGGCTTGGTCGCTGGCCCTGTCGAGTTGTTTGTCCTTGAGGCGCAGGCCGGCGAGCAACCGATCGGTTTCCACTCCCAGCCTCGTGGTCCGATCAGCCACCGCAATCCGCACGTCCTTGTCGACAAGTTCCTCGAACGACTCCGGCGCCTCGCTCAACGATTCCGGAGCGACCAACACCAGCCGCTCCGTCGCATACAGTGCCTTGGCTCCCGGCAACACGTAGTACTTTTGCTCAAGACGCGTAATCAGTTCGTCGCCGCCCGGGGCGACGAGGTGAATCGGGCCGGAACCGATGAAGGCTTTGCCGCGATTTTCCATGCTGGAAATGGTGCGCCGCAGGTCCAGCGAGGTGTCCACGGCCACCTGCACGCGGACGTCCGGATGCAACTGCTCGAAGGCTTCCCCCAGCGCAGCGACGACGTCCTTCACCGAGGGCGACGTGGCGATGACGAGCGGCCGGGACGCCGTCACAGGCGCCGCGAGGCCCGCGACCAGCACACCCACCGCCAGTGTGATCACTGCTTTGCGTTTCATCTCTCGCTCACAACAGGTGATGTTTGCCCGTCTCCCTGGTGTCGTAGCCGCCGAGCGCTTCGATCTCATTGCGGAACGGCCGGCTGACCAAGGTCTCGAACAGGTGCGCCAGCGTCGGATGCGACTTCAGAATGGGTTTCGGCACGACGAGGTCGTAGCGCGCCGCCTGGAGCGGTAAGAAATCGAGCCCGAAGAGCTGCGCCGACGAGCGGATGCCCACGCCGACGTCGGCCTGCTGCTCCGCAATCGACCGTGCGACTTCGAAATGGGAAAACGCGATCCGGTCATACCCCTGAATCTGACCCCCCTCGATGCCGGCGGCCTTGAGCCGCTGATCGAGCAGCAGACGGGCGCCGGTCCCTTCTTCCCGATTGATGAGCCGAACCGACGGATCGGCCAGATCCGCCGCGCTCCGAATGGATTTCGGATTGCCGGCACGGACGAGCAGCCCTTCTTCCCAGGTCGCGAAGGTCACCACCTCGTACCCTTTGCCCTTCAAGGCCCGGCGCAAGAACGGCAAGTTGGATTCCCCGGTTGCCGCATCGAAGAGATGCAGGCCGGCCACATGCACCTCGCCCCGCTGCAACGCCTGCAACGCCGCCATGCTGCCCATCGTCCAGCCGACCACGGACGTGTGATCTTTCTGGCGCCGGAGGTGCTCCCCGGCGAGAAAGATCGCAGGGTCGCACCCCGCGACGGAGATCTCTTGTTCAATCGCGCGCCGGTCGCGCGACAGCCGCACGCGCACCGTTCCGTCGGCCGGCGCCTGCTCGAGAAGGAACCCGTCCGCCGGAACGGTGAAGGACAGCGCCTCGCCCAATCCAGCCACCGGCCGCACGATCGTGCGCTTGCCGACCGTGGACACTTTGACCCGGACGGGATGTGACGCCGTACTAGGCGCCACGCCGATCAGCGTGCCCTCCACGACGTCATGAGACTCGGTGAGGCTGAACAGGTCCTCGACGCGGCAAGCCAGCGCCGCGGCGAGCCGGAG
>JBDZVU010000043.1:13983-26536 GCA_040255845.1 Nitrospiraceae bacterium
CTAAAGAATATGTACAAGCTTATTACACAATCTTGATCGGATCAGTCATGGTTAACCGAATATCAACCGGGGGAGGAGTCGATGACCTGTTGTCGCTACACCGCTCGATGTACCAACGCGATGCGTCAGGAAGTGTTCACCCAACAGCGCACTGGAATAGCCGGTTCGCCACCCAAAGGACGGATATATGAGACCAGCCAAACTGATCGTGCTTTTTCTCACCGCCGGGTTTTGCCTGGCCCAATCGCACCTCGCCTCGGCCGTCGAGGAGGGGCAGTTCATTAAGCGGGAAGGAAAATGGGAGTATTACTCGGGGGAGGATCCCGGGCTAAAGTATCTCTATCAGAAGGGCATCATCACCCAGGAGGAATACGACAAAGGCCTTCGCGTCATCGAGAATAAGGAACGCATCTCGCGCCCGAACTTCGGCATTGACGTGAACAATGGATTGAACCTTCGCGTCGGAGAAAAATTTCTCCTCAAGCTTCGCCTGTTGACGCAGGTACGGTACACCCACAGCGAGTACAACCAAGCCTGGGGCACGGTGGGTGATTCGCGAAATCCGGAAATCCTCGGCGGTCAAGTGGAGTACCGCGCCGTCAAGAAACAGAGCGACTCCAACCAATTTTCCGTGCCGCGCGTCCGCCTGCAGTTTCTCGGCTATGCCTTCGATCCGGACTTTCGCTACAACGTGACCTATGCCTTCGATCAGACCACCTGGGACCAGGAGGGCGGCAGCGGGCGCGGCGGGCTCCTCGACGCCTATGTATCCTCGTGGCACATCCCCTGGGCCACCATCCAAGCGGGCCAGCAGCGCGTGTGGTTCAACCGCGCACTCATCAGTTCGGTCGCCACGTCCACCTTTGCCGACAACATGATCGTGCAACGTGCCTTTGCCTCGAATCTCCAGAGCAGCCGGGACATCGGCATCGCCATCCTGAGCGATGAGGACCGGTACAAGTTCAACTACGCCATCGGCATTTGGGGCGGCGTCGGCGCCAATCTGGCCCGTGAGGGCACGGCGGTCAGCCAGAACGTGCTGCCGCAGACTGGAACGCCCGGGGCGCCGAACTCGGGAACGACGAGAACCTATAACTATGACACCCGGTTCATGACGGGAGAATTGATGTATACGGTCCGCCTGCTCTACAAAATCGCGGGCAATCCGGGTTACGGGCAAGGCGACATCCTGAATTCTCGTACCCCCCAAGCCGCCATTGCGTTCGGGTATGCGTATGACCCGGCACAGAATTACCTCAGCTCGATTCGGTCCGACATCGTCGAGCGGGCCTACCGCCAACGCGTCACGAAAGCCTTTAACGGACGACTCTTGGGCGGCGGCATCTACGACTTTCAGACCTACGAGACCGACTTCATCGGCAAGTATCAAGGCTGGTCGTTGCAAGCCGAGGGGTACTATCGTCATCAGAAGGTGCGAAACCCCGACAGCGGCACGCAGCCCTTCGACTTGGGGACCATTCCCACGAGCCCCCTGGCCGTCGGCCCTCCCGTCGATCTCGGACAGGCGTGGGGCTGGTATGCGCAGGTCGGCAAGTACATCATTCCGAGAAAATTCGAAATCGCCGTCAGGTACGGCGTCATGGACCCCTCCACCAAGCAAAAGGACGATCTGGTGAAGGAACTCGGGGTCGCCCTCAACTACAGTTTCGATGGCACGTACAATAATCGGCTCGTCATCGACTACTCGAATATCACCATCGGCAGCGGAGGACGCGCCCCCGACCGGTTTCCCTTCGAGAATCTGCCGGGGTTCGGACGAGACTTAGTCGAGAATCGGATCAACGTCCAATACCAGTTCTTTTTCTAGCGGCCATTCACCCATCACCCACTGCAAGAGGACACCATGAACCGCCACAACATACTGTATAAACTTCTGGCACCGGCCGTCATCGTCGCCGCGACGCTCCTCGCCGGCCCAGCGGCCTACGCCCAACCGGAAACACTCACCATCGCCGCGGCCAACAGCGTCAAAGACGCGTTGCGGAAACTGCTGCCGCAGTTCGAGGCGCAGCACAAAGAAATCAACGTGCGGGTCATCTACGGCCCCTCCCAAACACTGCGCAAGCAAATCGAGGAAGGCGCGCCGGTGGATGTGTTCCTGCCGTCGCTGTTCGAGGAGATCGACCAGCTTGAAAAGAAAGGGCTGGTCATTCAAGGAACCAAGCGCGTGTATGCGAGCACCTCGCTCGTCTTGATCACCGGCACCACCCTGCCCGCCCCCGTTGGGTCCATCCAGGACTTGAGAAGCGTTCCGGTCCGGCGCATCGCCATCGGAGATCCTAAGACCGCTTCCGTGGGGAAAGTCGCGTTGCAGTTCCTCAAGCACAGCAAGCTCGATCGCGTAAAAGCGCAATACGTCTACGGCGAGCATTCCCGGGCGGTGTTGGACCTCGTCTCCAAGGGAGAAGCCGAGATCGGCGTGGTGTACCGTACGGACGCCGTGGCGGATCACTCTGTGCGCATCCTCGATACCGCCCCGCCGGACAGCCATACACCGGTTCGCTATGGAGTCGCCGCCGTCTGGACCGCTAAGAACATTTCGGGCGCCGGAGACTTCATCGAGTTCCTCCTCTCGCATCCGGTCCAATCCCAACTCAACCAGTTTGGGTTCGACCAAGCCATCTCCGATATCGGGTTTGCCCGGCGCCTGGAGGTCAAACCATGAACGCGACACATCGCCATGCGCCCTGGACCGTCTGGCTCCTGCCCTTTGTCATGACCGCGGCATCCGTGTTGGTGGGTTGCGCAAGCGCTCCCGCCCAGCCACAGAAGGTCATTTACCAGTCGGGGCTCAATGTGGTGCGCCTAGAGGCGGATCCCGATGGGGCCTCGAACACCCACCCGGCAGCCCTTTCGCCGACCGAGCTCGGCACGTTGCTGAAGAACGTCCGGACGTGGGAGCGGCGCAATTTCATTCACCGGTTGTTTTCCGGAGAAGCGGATCGGACGCGGGCCTTCCGCAACGATGAGATTCTCGTCTTGGCACCGGCCCTGTCGAAAGCCTTGGCGCAGGCCGCTCCGGATCAGCGGGTCTATTTCCATCTAAGCCATGCGACCGAGCAGGGAGAAGAAGAGACGACGACCGGCTGGCTCGCCGTGCGCGATCCGATCTTGATTCTCTCGCTGAGCGAGGTGCACGACCGGCATCCGCCCGGCCCCGACATCAGCAAGTACGACCGGCAAATGCCCAACGTGCCGGAGGCCTCGGCGGCCTTCGACGTCACGTTTGAGCCCGAGGACTACCTCGTCAAGGTTCGGTCAGGCGGCCGCTGGTTTGCGCCGGATCAGGATGAGGAACTGCACATCCGTTATCGGGACGCCCTCGGTTCGCTTCCGGTGTTTCCAGGCCTCGAGCGGCGAGACCAAACCCGGGAACTGCAAAAGGAGGCGCCATGACAAGTCCCCTGCAACAGCGGGCGAACGACCGCATTCCTCACATCGGCATCGTGGCAGGGACCGCGGACGGGGCTGCGCTCTGTTACCGGAGCCTGTGCCACCAGGCGCGGGAGATGCCGGGTATCGTGCCGCAGCCGCAGGTCACGCTGCATGGGCTGCCCGCGTCCCTGTATTTGGAAGCCATCGAGCGGGACGATTGGAGAGACGTGGCGGCTCTCCTGTCTCAATCGGCGGCCATCCTCGGCCAGGCGGGCGCCGACGTGGTGATCTGCCCCAACAATACACTGCACCGCGCCGTCGATCTGGTGGTCTCGCCCGTTCCGTGGCTGCACATCGCGGACGTCGTCGTGGCCGAAGCAGCGCGAAAGAAGTATGAGCGGGTGGGACTGCTCGGGACCCAAGTCGTGATGGAGGGTCCGCTGTACCTCTCCCGTCTGGACGAGGCCGGCATCGAGCCGTTGTTGCCCGGCGAGCAGGAGCGCATTCGCCTCCAGCATCTCATCCGGACGGAACTGATTGCGGGGCAATTCACGCACCGGTCCCGCTCGTTCGTCCAGGAGGTCATCGCCCGCATGACGGTGAAAGGGGCCGACGCGGTGATCCTGGCCTGTACCGAGCTTCCCTTGCTGCTCGGCGATGAGAGTTCAGCGTTGCCGGTATTGGACTCCACCCGGTTGCTGGCCGGAGCGGCATTACGCCACGTGACCACTCGTACAACGGAGCCGACACTGATCCAGGCCGCCGGGTCCCATCGCAGCCTGTGACCTACTAAAGGAGCGTTATGTTATTTCTCATTCCGATCATCGTGGGCATTTCGATTTTCACGGGTTCCGTGGCGGCGGCGGAGACCATCCGCGTCGGTCATTTCCCCAACGTGACGCACGTGCAGGGCCTCGTCGCGCAGCATCTTTCCCGGACCGGGAAAGGCTGGTTCGAAGAGCGTCTGGGGAAGGATGTGAAGCTGGAATGGTACGTGTACAATGCCGGACCCAGCGCCATGGAAGCGCTCTTGGCGGGCTCCATCGACCTGACCTACGTCGGCCCGAGCCCGACCCTGAACGCCTACACCAAAGCGAAGGGCGAAGACATTCGCATCATCGCCGGGGCGGCGGTGGGCGGCGCCGCGTTGGTCGTTCAGCCCGATGCCGGCTTGCAGCGGCCCGCCGATTTCCGGGGGAAAACGATCGCCACGCCGCAGCTCGGCAACACCCAAGACGTCGCCTGCCGCGCCTGGCTGGCCAACGCCGGGTTGAAGATCACGCAGACCGGTGGTGAGGCGTTCATCGTGCCGACGCCGAACCCCGACCAGCTCCTGCTGTTTCAGCGGAAGAAAGTCGATGCGGTGTGGACCGTGGAGCCGTGGGTCTCCCGCTTGGAGCGCGAGGCGGGCGGCAAGATCCTGCTGGAACAATCGCGGGACAGCATCACCGTCCTGGTCTCGAGCGTGAAGTTTCTCACGGCGAAACGCGACCTGGCCAAGAAATTTGCTCAGGCGCACCGGGAGTTGACCGAGTGGATCCTCGCCCACCCGGATGAGGCCAAGCAGATGATTCAGCAGGAGCTGACCGCCGAAACCCAGGGCAAAATCTCCCCCGAATTGATCCAGCAGGCCTGGAAGCGCATCACATTGACTTCCGAGGTGTCCCTCGACGAATATCGGGACTTCGTCCAGAACGCTCAGCGGGCCGGCTTCATCCGGCAGGTCCCCGATTTATCACGATTGATCGAAAGGATTCCGTGACGTGCTCAGTTCGGTGCCTCCGCCCCCTGCCCGCCCCAAGCTGGTGCTCGAACATATTTCCAAGTGGTTTCAGACCAGCTCGCTGAAAGTCCATGCGCTCGACGACGTCAGCCTGCGCATCGCCGAAGGCGAATTCGTCTGCCTGGTCGGGCCCAGCGGCTGCGGCAAATCGACCTTGCTGAACATGATCGCCGGGCTCGAACACCCGGATGTCGGCGTGATCCACGCCGACGGCCGCCCCATCGACGGGCCGGGACCGCACCGCCTGATGATGTTCCAGGACGCGGCCTTGTTTCCGTGGCTGACCGTCCTGGGCAACGTGCTGTTCGGCCTCAAACTGGTCAACGGGCTGACCGCCGCCGAGCGCAAGGAGAAGGCCGAGTATTTCCTCGAGTTGGTCGGCCTGAAGCGATTCATGCATGTGAACGTCCATGAACTCTCCGGCGGCATGAGGCAGCGCGTCGCCTTGGCGCGGTCGCTGGCGCCCAACCCCAGCGTGCTGCTGATGGACGAACCCTTCGGCGCCCTCGACGCGTTGACGCGGGAACAGTTGTACGGGGATATCCAGCGCATCTGGAGCCAGCACCGCAAGACTATCGTCTTCGTCACCCACAACGTGCGCGAAGCCGTCTGTCTGGGAGACCGGGTCATCCTCTTCTCGCCGCACCCGGGCCGCATCCGGGAGGAGTTCTCGATTCCGTTGCCTCGCCCCCGGGACATCAACAGCGTCGATCTCGCCCGGTACGCAACCGAAATCACCCGGGTGTTGAAGGGATACGTGGGAAGCGAGGTCGCAGGATGATCGTCCGCTGGCTCACCGCCTCGCTGTTCTTCTTGGGCCTCGGGATCGCCTGGCATGCGGCTGTAGAAGCCCACCTCTGGTCTCCCCTGCTCCTGCCGTCTCCGGTGAGCGTCTTGGAATATCTGAAAACGGCGGTGGAGGACGGCACGCTGCTGGAGGCGACGCTGGTGACGGTGCGCCGCCTGTTGATCGGGTATGGCATCGGCATCCTCGCCGGAATCCCGTTGGGACTGCTGACGGCTTCTTTTCGATGGTCGCAGGATACGATCGGGGTCCTCGCGCTTGGCCTGCAGACGTTGCCCAGCGTCTGTTGGGTTCCGCTGGCCCTCTTGTGGTTCGGACAAACCGAGGCCGCCATGCTGTTCGTCGTCGTGATGGGGACCCTGTGGTCCTTGATCATAGCGACCGACAACGGGGTGCGGACGATTCCCCCCATTTATACGCGGGCCGCCCGCAGCATGGGTTCCACCGGCTTGCACACCTGGACCCATGTGGTCCTTCCCGCCTCGCTGCCCTTTTTGCTCAGCGGCATGAAGCAGGGCTGGGCGTTTGCCTGGCGGTCGCTGATGGCGGCGGAGATCTTCGTGACGATCCTGACCGGCTTCGGCCTCGGCCATCTCCTTCACTACGGGCGGGAATTGAACGCGATGGATCAAGTCATCGGGGTGATGCTCGTGATCGTGGTCATCGGCCTGGCCGTCGACAAGTCGCTCTTCGCGCCCATCGAGCGCTTTCTCCATCGGCGGTGGGGCACCGCGCGCGCCTAGTTTCTCGTATCAGTCATGACCAGAACGGCCCTGAACCCTCAACTGCCGGCAGTCGTCACTGCTCCCGATCCGCATGCCCTTGCCTTGTCGGTGCGCGCCAGCTGTCTCGTCTTCGAGGATCCCGCCTCACAGGCCGTTCTGAAACAAGTCGAACGCATCGCGCCGAGCGAGGCTACCGTGCTGATCATCGGCGAGACGGGAACCGGCAAAGAACTCATTGCCCGACACATCCACGCACTGAGCGACCGCCGATCCGGTCCGTTCGTGGCGTTTAACTGCGCGGCCATCAGCGAATCGCTCATGGAAAGTGAACTCTTCGGTCATGAGCGCGGCGCGTTCACCGGCGCGGTTGCCGCCAAGACCGGTTGGTTCGAGACGGCACAAGGAGGAACGTTGTTCCTGGACGAGATCGGCGACCTCCCGCTCGCCTTGCAGGCGAAGCTGTTGCGGGTCATCCAGGAGCGCGAAGTCGTGCGCGTGGGGTCCCGCCAACCCGTTTCCATCGATGTGCGTTTGATCGCTGCGACCAACGTGAATCTCACTGAGGCCGTGACCGCGGGGCGCTTCCGCGAAGATCTCTTTTACCGGCTGAACGTCGTCCCTCTCGATCTGCCGCCCTTGCGCGAGCGCCCGCAAGACATCATTCCTCTAGCCAAGCATTTCATGATTTTCTATGGTTCCCGCCTCGGCTACGACACGGTCGAACTTGTGCCGGAGACCGTGCAGGCGCTCATGGCCTATCCCTGGCCGGGAAACATTCGGCAGGTCGAAAATACCATTCACCATGCACTGCTCGTGTGCTCGGGCACGACAATCAGCCCCAACGATTTGCGCCTGCCCGCTGCTCGGCCGCCAGCCGTCGCGGTTGCAGCGTCAACCCAACCACCCGACTCTTTTGAACAGATGCTTCACCGTCTCTTCGAGAGTGGTAGGCCGGACCTATACCAATGGATCGATGAAAGGGTCTTCCGGGCGGCGTACGAGTACACCGAGCAGAATCAGGTCCAGACCGCGCGCCTTCTTGGCATCAGCCGCAATGTCGTGCGCGATCGACTGCTCCGCTATGGATTGCTCGCTTCACAGAAGGCGGCCCGATGAAAGACGACGCACGTTTTGCCATTGTTCCCCAACGCCACATACGCCAAACCCAACCCCATCACCATCGGCCGTGGCCGTGTCATAGCGGAAGCGTGCGTTTTCCGGTTTGCGTGTCGATCGCTTTCGGCTGGCTGGTGGAGGCAGTCCTATTTTAGCCTGAACGACCTGGTTCAGAATGCCCCGAGCACGACGCCGTCTGCGCCGTTGCCCTGCGAGCAGAAGGATATGCTCATATCCTCACACACATACACTCTCTCGGATGGCGCTTGCGGCACTTCGGTCGAGAGCGTGTCATACTTCCGACCCAGATACGCGTCCATGCTAAGCCCCGGCAGGTGATTCCCAGCGGTTCCGACCCGCTGCGGGGTCGTGCACAGGTGCTGGACCAGCTGGACGGCTTTAAGGAGTTGGATGTCGAGGCCCGCATTTTGAACGACGTACTGCGCCGCACGAATATTCCCAACGTCCAGCACGAGGAAGACACTGATGACACCATCGCGCTTCCTGGCCTGCACTTCGACGATCTCAGCGCCGGCCAAGCTCGCTTCCGCGGCCAAACGGTCAAGCGTCTGTTTCAGATGTTGCACGAGGACCAGCGTGCTGTCTATGTAAAATAATGCCATTCGCTCACTCCGACCTTGTTGCCAGGATCACACTGGTCCTGCCGTCTGGGCTCAGCGCGAACGATCTCGAGAGCGCTGAGACCATGGAGCCGACCAGTGAAGATCTCGCGGGACCGGAGGAGCCGGAGCCCCGCGAGACTGGCGGATGGTGGGCAAGCACCCGCCGAAGTCCTCACTCTGCGCTCATTATTCGTCCCGCCGCACAGACAGCCACACGTCCCGGGCCGTCGACAGCACAAAGAGCACCATGCCGAACACCGCAGCTCCTTCGATGACGGCCACCAGGTGTTCCGCAAACATTCTCAGCATGGTAAACGATCCTTCCGTTATCTGAGCTGCGGGTTCACACCAGTGCGGCGACCGCTGCGTCCTGGCAAGCCTGGAGAACCTCCTTGAGCACTCCCATCCCGTGCTCTGTGAGGCTGTGCAGGAGATGGAATCGGAGTAATCCGTCCGGGTCTATGAGAAACGTTCGGGCTCTGCCCGCTGACTGGGTCTCCTCACCGCCATAGATGCGCTGCAACCTCCCCAGAGGATCTCCCAGAATCGTGCCGCGCTGCGGCGTCGCCTGACATGACGGTCCTTCGCGAAGCACTTGCGTCTCCAAGGGAACCAGCAACAGCGCTGCACCAAGCTCCTCCAAGTCCGTTGCGTGGAGGTCCCAGAGCCTCTTCTCGGATGGCTCAATGGCGGGAAGGAAGCTCAAGACGACCCATTGTCCTAGAAATTGGTCCGGATCGATCAGCGTCACTTTTCCCTTGATGACGGCCGGAAGTCGAAATGTCAGCGCTCGTTCTCCAATGCGTTTCATGAGGTTTTCCCTCCTTGGGAAAAGCCTGTCGTTTCAGGACGATCCGACCCACCAACACCGTAGAACGCGATAGGCGCCGGGCAGCTCTCGGGCATGGCCCACACCAGATAATCTCCGTTCTTCGGCGGCCCGATGGCGATTCGTCCCACCCGTCTCAATCGATCGACGGCGAGCAACAACCGCGCGGCCTCGATGTGGGGCAGCGCCCTCGCCGGTTCGTCGAGCAGATGAGCGCCGTGCTCGATCAAGACGACAAGAATTTGCTCATCGATCGATTCGCGTGTCGATACAGCCGTTCGCTGTGTAATGCCTGACACACCCATAGTTCACCTCCATAATCTGGGCATGCGCGGCCGTCTCCTGGAGGAGGAACGCGCATGCATGCACGGTTGAGACAAAGGGAAGCCGGGACCAGTCAACAAGAAGCGTCCGTCATCCCCGCCGACAGGAGGGTGGACAGGGACAATCTGGACGATTGGCCGGCCCGAAAAGGCCGCAGCAATAACGATTGGGGCTCACGTGCATACAAACCTTGCAAGAGACGATCCGAACGACGCTTGGATGTTATCGGCTGTTCACGGCACTGATTGGCAGAGACCAAGCCGTTCAGCCGACATGCGTGTGATGGATTGCAGAACCTGTGCCTGCGTGGAATTCAACGATTTCGCCACAGAACGATGGGATGGTGCTGTGGATTCAACACCAACTGCTGAACTGCTGTTTCTATGGACGCAGCGGCAACGGGTCTGAGCCGCGTCAGTGGCACCGTCTCACACGCTGTGCTAGGCTACCGCCATGTCAGGCGGCTGGCTCGGTCGACTGTCCATCGGAAAGAAGCTGGCGCTGTCGTTCAGCGTCATGTTCCTCCTGCTCCTTGCCACTCTGGGCGCCTCCCTCGTCTACCTGTCCCGGGTCAACAGCTACGTCGATCGCCACCAGCGCATCACCATCCCCGGCGTGGTGACTGCATCGGACATGCTGCGCGAACTGTCGTCGATGCGGCTCCAGATGCATCGTCTGCTCCAGCGGCAAAGCGACTCCGAACCAAACGACGGCTTCCGTCTCATCGCCGACGCCGAGCGTCGGATCCTCGCCGCGTTGGACACCTACCAGGCAACCCATGCGGCCCGCACGCATCCGATTCTCTACAGCATGCTGCTGCATCACGGTCGCGGAGAATTGGCCGACCAGGAAAATTACACGGTCGTGACCATCGCCGACGGCATCAGCGCGCTCCGCGCCGCCAGAGAGGACCTGGAAACGCGGAGCCGAACGCGTGCGCCGGGGCTCGATTCCGTCGAAGCCGCGTACGAACAGGTCGCGGCCAAGACCGAGGCCGCCATCGCCCAGCTGATCGATATCCACCGGCAGATCGACGTCGAAATGAAGCATGAAGGCGATCGGCTGGTCGAGCAAGCGCGTCTGCTGATGACCGGCATGGTGGCGCTGCTGGCGGTCTTGATCGCGGTCGTCTACGCCATGATGCAGCGCTTGGTCGCCCGGCCGCTGCAGCAGCTCGCCGTGACGGCGGACCGGGTGGCCCACAACGACCTGACCGCCGCCTTTGCGCCCTGGCCTTCGTGCGACGAAGTCGGCACGTTGGCCGCGTCGCTGACCTCGATGCTGGCCACGCTGCGGGAGCGCGGCACCGCGCTGATGCGCAAAACCAAAGAACTGGAAGCCTTCACCTACTCCGTGGCCCATGATCTGAAAGGACCCCTCAGGGAAATTGAGGGCTTTTCCTCCCTGTTGGACAAGCAGTTCGCCGAATCGGACGACGCGCATGTGCGGCATCACATCGACGTCATCCGCCGCTCCGCCTTGCGGCTTACTCACATGATCGACGCGTTGCTCAAGTATTCGCGCCTGGAGCAGCAAGACCTGCCCAAGCAGCGGTTCAATCTGCTGGAGATGGTCAGCAGCCTAATCCTCGACCGTTTCTCGCACGCCACCGGCGCCAAGCCCAAGATCAGCGTGGACCTCCCCTACACCGACCTCTACGGAGAGCCGGTCAGTGTCCGACAGGCGCTGCTGAACCTCCTGGACAACGCCGCCAAGTTTACGAGTCACCGGCCGGCTCCCGAAATTCGGATCGGAGGCAAGGTCACGGATTCCGAGCGCCTGATTTGGGTGCAGGACAACGGCATCGGGTTCGACGCCGACCAGAAGGACAAGATCTTCGGGCTGTTTGAGCGCTTGCACGGTCCCCAGGACTATGAAGGGACTGGCGTGGGCCTGGCCATCGTAAAGATGGTCCTGGAGAAGCACCACGGACGTGTCTGGGCCGAATCGGTCAGCGGCACGGGCAGCACGTTTTACTTGGCCTTTCCCGATGGGGAGGGAGCGGGCAGCGCTCAGCCGTCAGCTCCCATCGCGTACCGTGACAAAAGATGACCGCTGATCGCTGAAAGCCAATAGCTGACTGCTATTCCATGCGCATCTTAATCATCGACGACGAAGAGTTCGTCCGGCTGGTGTTGGAGCAAGCGTTCCGCGCCGAAGGCTGCGAGACCACGGCCGCCCGGGACGGTCGCGCCGGCATCGAGGCGTTGCAGAGCGCCACTTTCGACTGCGTCATCACCGATCTGCGCATGCCGGGATTGGACGGGCGCGCCGTCCTGAAGTGGGTCAAGGAGCATCAGCCGGACGTCGACGTGATCCTGCTCACTGGCCACGGTGACGTCAAAGATGCGGTCGAGACCATCAAGCAGGGCGCGTGGGATTTCTTGGTCAAAGACACCCCATTCGACGGCGCCCCTGTGACGGCGGCCTTGGCCCGCCTGCGGACCGTGCGCGGGCTGCGCCGGGAGAATCTTGCGGCGCGGCACGGCGGCTACCGGCAGGACGCCATCGTAGACGGCACGAGCCCCGCCTGGCGGCGCCTGAAGGGGCAACTCGCGCAGGTGGCCGCTTCGACGGCACCGGTGCTCGTCCAGGGGGAAACGGGATCCGGCAAGGAAATCGTGGCCCGCCTCCTCCATGACCTCAGCCCTCGCTCCGCCGGACCGTTCATCGCCGTCAATTGCGGGGCCGTCAGCCGGGAGCTGCTGGAAAACGAGCTGTTCGGCCATGAAAAGGGCTCGTTCACGGGCGCCACATCCTCCAAGGCCGGGCTGATCGCCGCGGCCGAAGGCGGAACGTTGTTCCTCGACGAACTGGGAGACATGCCGCTCCCGATGCAGGTCAGTCTCCTGCGCGTGCTCGATTCCGGCGAATACCGGCCGGTCGGCAGCACCCGCTCCCTGCGGGCGGACGTCCGGGTGATCGGCGCAACGAATCA
This sequence comes from Nitrospiraceae bacterium, assembly GCA_040255845.1. Taxonomy (GTDB): domain Bacteria; phylum Nitrospirota; class Nitrospiria; order Nitrospirales; family Nitrospiraceae; genus Nitrospira_D. The sequence continues at coordinate 26,523 of JBDZVU010000043.1, forward strand.
AGACCTGCAGCGCG
>JBDZVU010000044.1:0-25721 GCA_040255845.1 Nitrospiraceae bacterium
TGGATCCGGCCACCGACAACGAGGTATTCCAGGAGTTTGAACGCCGTCTGGCCCCCAAAGGAGTCGTACCGGCGAGGTATCGGGAATTGAGGAGCCTGGTGGAAGATCTGGGGCCGAAGGATACGACCGCCGAGTTTGCCCAGGAGAAGATGGCCTTCGCCAAGGGCTTCGTGGATGCCTGTCGCGCCGCCACGGAGAAATTGGGGAAAGATCTCAAACTTGCCGGCGTGGCGGAAGAACCGGCCGCGGTCCCGCCGCCGGCTGCGCCCGCGGCAGCAGCGGTTCCGGAAGCCGCTCCGATCTATGACCTGCGAGGCGTCGCCTGTCCGCTGAACTACGTGAAGACCAAATTGAAACTCGAGATGATGGACGCCGGTGAACGCCTGGAAGTGTGGCTTGATGCCGGGGAGCCCATTAAAAACGTTCCGATGAGTCTGAGGAACGACGGGCATAAAGTGCTTCTCGAGGAGGCGTTGGAACCCGAAGCCGCGCACTATCGCGTCCTGGTCGAAAAGGTCGAGGCGTAGCCGAACATGGAGCTGAACGTGCATCGGCAGGAACCGTCGGATGCGACTGCCGAGCTCAAGGCCTGGGCCGCATCCTTTGAATCGAAGTCGCCGCAAGAGGTGTTGGCCGCCGCGATCGGTCGATATGCTCCCAAGATCGTGCTGGCCTGCAGTTTTGGGGCGGAAGACGTCGTTCTCGTGGATATGGTCCAGAAACTCGATCCGTCCGTGCCCCTGTTCTATCTCGACACGGATTTTCTGTTTCCCGAAACCTATGCCACGCGGGACCGCGTCATCGAACGCTATCAGCTCACACCCGCCCACGTGCTTCAGGTGAAGTCCGCGCTGACACCCGACCAACAACGCGAGCTGCATGGGGACGCGCTGTGGTCGAAGGATCCCGACCGGTGCTGCCAACTTCGAAAGGTGGAGCCGCTGGCGCGGGTGCTCGGAGGGTTCAACGCCTGGATCACCGGCATCCGTCGGGATCAGGCGCCCACGAGAGCCAACGCGGGATTGATCGAGTGGGACGGCAGATTCGGCCTGGTGAAGGTCAATCCGCTGGCCCGGTGGACGTGGGCCGACGTCTGGACCTATATCAACCTCCACGAGGTCCCCTACAATCCGCTTCACGACCGCAATTATCCCAGCATTGGCTGCATCCATTGCACCGCGCCGGTGGCGGCCGGGGAAGATCCGCGCGCGGGGCGCTGGAAGAATTTTGCGAAGACGGAATGCGGACTGCATAAAGCCTGATGATGTCCTTTCAGAACATCCTCGCCAAAATTGCAAAGGGCCCCAAGATCTCCAAAGACCTGACGTGGGAAGAGTCCAAGCTCGCCATGAAGGCGCTCATCGAAGGAGAGGCGACGCAAGCCCAAATCGGCGCCTTCCTGATCGCCATGCGCTTCAAGATGGAGTCGGTCACCGAACTGGCGGCCTTCACCGCAGCGGTGCGGCAATACGTTCCCCCCCTGCCAGTGTCGCAGGATCTGCCCGTGGTGGACGTGCCGAGTTATGCCGGGAAGCAGGATACTTTCCATGCGATCGTGGCGGCGGGCATTGTGGCCGCCGCCGCCGGCGCAGCCGTGTTGATGCACGGCTATGACGGGGTGCCGGGCCGCCCCGGCAGTGCGGGAGTGTTGAAGGCCCTGGGCATTCCCGTCGACCTCACGCCCCGCGTCGCGGCCGAAGAGGTCAACCGCAAAGGCTTCGCGTACCTCGACATTGCCCTGTACCATCCTCCGGTCTATCGCTTTCTTGAGATGCGGCAGGAGTTGGGCGTGCGCAACGTCTTTCACCCCATCGCAAGGTTGCTGAATCCGGCCAGGGCTCGGGCGCAGGTCGTCGGACTCTCGCATCCGCCGCATTTCGAAAAGACCGCCGAAGCGCTCCGGATGCTCGGCTGCCCTCGCGCGTTGGTGATTCGGGGGGTGGAAGGCGATCCTGAATTGTCCGCCTCCATGGCGACCCGCGTGTTGGAGCTGCGTGACGAACGGATTACGCCCCTGGGGGTCAGTCCGAAAGACTTCGGCCTGGGGTTCGGTTCCTCCAAAGAGATGGCCGGGTTTCCTCCGGACCAACGTGACAAAGAGGCGGAACTGCTTCGCCGCATCGTTCAAAATCAGATTCCCGGCGGTCAGAAGGAGTGGGTCTTGATGAATGCGGCGATGCTCCTCTACGCCGCCGGAAAAGGCGCCTCATTGGCTGCCTGCCTCCCCATGGCCAGGGGGGCGGTCGAGGGAGGCGCTGCGGCGCGCAAGCTGGACGAATTGATGCAACAGCCGATCGCGGCCTGACGTACAAGGCATCCCGCGCAGGAAAGGATCACCGTCCGTGAAACACCTCCGTCAACTCGAAGACCAAAGCGTGTACATCCTCCGCGAGGCCTACAAGCACTTCGACAACCTCGCGATGCTCTGGTCGATGGGGAAGGATTCGACGGTCCTCCTGTGGCTCGCCCGGAAGGCGTTTTTCGGCCATGTGCCGTTCCCGCTCCTGCATGTCGATACCAGTTACAAGATTCCGGCCATGATCGAGTACCGCGATCGGCTGGCGCGCGAGTGGAGGCTGGATCTGGTCGTCGGCCAGAATAAAGAGGCGTTGGCCGCCGGCATGAACCATACGATGGGGCGCGTGGCGTGCTGCACCGCGCTGAAGACGAACGGCCTGAAGCAACTGCTCGAGCAGAAGGGGTATACCGGCGTCATTCTTGGGGTGCGGGCCGACGAGGAAGGGACGCGCGCCAAAGAGCGCTATTTCTCGCCGCGGGACAAGCATGGCGACTGGGATTTTCGCGACCAGCCGCCGGAATTATGGGATCAGTATAAAACGAGCTTTCCTCCCGGCACGCACATTCGGATCCACCCGCTGCTGGATTGGACCGAGATCAACATTTGGGAGTACATCAAGCTCGAGAACATCCCCTTCATCGATTTGTATTTGGATAAAGGCGACGGGACGCGGTACCGCAGCCTGGGCTGCGCCCCCTGTACCTCGCCGATCAAGTCGACCGCGAAGAGCGTGGACGACATTATCGAGGAACTTCGTCACACGACGGTGGCGGAACGGTCCGGCCGCGCCCAGGACGAGGGGCGCGGCATGGAGCTGCTGCGTAAAGAAGGGTACATGTAACCGGACTCCTGCCTCGGCGGCGCGACGCGTTCAGAATATGGAGACCATGCTTCACACCAAGCCTTCGGAACATCTCAACATCGTGATCGTCGGCCACGTCGATCACGGCAAGTCGACCCTCCTGGGGCGGTTGTACGCCGATACCGGGTCTTTGCCAGACGGCAAGCTGGAGAAGGTGCAGGCGATCTGCCGTCAGCAGGGCAAAGAGTTCGAGTACGCGTTTTTGTTCGACGCGTTCCTCGAAGAGCAGGAGCAAGGGATCACGATTGACACGGCCCGCACGTTTTTCATGTGGAGGGGACGCCAATACATCATCATCGACGCGCCGGGCCACAAGGAATTCCTCAAGAACATGATTTCCGGCGCCGCGAGGGCGGAGGCTGCGCTCCTCTTGATCGATGCGCTGGAGGGCGTCAAGGAACAGTCGAAAAAGCACGGGTATTTGCTCTCGCTTCTCGGCGTGAGGCAGTTCGCGGTGGTTGTCAACAAGATGGACCTGGTGGGCTACCGGCAAGACGTCTTCGACGGCATCGAAAAGGAGTATCGGGAATTCCTCGGCCAATTCAAGGCGGTGCCGGCGCAGTGCATCCCGGTGAGCGCCAAGCTCGGCGACAACATCTTCAACCGCAGCGAGAAGATGGGCTGGTATCAGGGCCCGACCGTGCTGGATTGCCTGAGCGCGTTCAAGAAGGAGACGGCCCGCGCGGAGCAGGCGCTCCGGCTGCCGGTGCAGGACGTCTACAAATTCGACGCGCGCCGGATCATCGCCGGACGAGTTACGGCGGGACGGTTGAAGGTGGGCGATCAGCTGGTCTTCTCGCCGTCGAACAAGCGGGCCAGTATCAAGTCGATCGAGGCATTCAATGTGGATCCCCAGCCCACTGAAGGACAGGCGGGACAATCCGTGGGGGTGACGCTCGACGAACAGATTTTCGTCGAGCGCGGAGAAATCGCGTCGCACCCCGACGCGCTGCCGCTGGTCTCCACCGCCTTCCGTGCCAATCTGTTTTGGCTGGGGAAGCGTCCCCTTGAGAAAGGCCGGAAATACTCGCTGCGGGTGGCGACCAAGGAGATCGATTGCGAGGTGGCAGCCATCCACCGGATCATCGACACGATGGATCTTGCGCAGCAACAGGGCAGCAGCCAGGTCGGCAAGAATCAGGTAGCCGAGCTGACCTTGAGGACGAAAGGGCCGGTGGCGTTCGACCTGTCCGCCTCCTTCGAGGCCACCGGGCGCTTCGTGCTCGTGGACGAGTACGACATCGCGGGCGGCGGCATCATTACGGAACTGGTCCGAGATGATCAGGAATTTCTCCGGGAGGAGGCGCGGCGCCGCGACTTTGCCTGGGTCAAGGGGGAAGTGGGCGTCGAAGAGCGCGCACAGCAGTACGGTCATCGAGCCGCCGTCGTGCTCTTTACGGGAGGCCGCCATAGCGGAAAGTCGCTCTTGGCCAGGAAACTCGAAGGACGTCTGGTCGCCGACGGCCGGCATGCGTACCTGCTGGACGGCGAAAATCTACGGCGAGGTCTGGACGCGGATCTAAGCGATGCCGAGCGGGGTCAGACGGCCGAAATGGCGCGTCGGTACGGTGAAGTGGCCCGGTTGCTGATCGACACGGGCCTGATCGTGGTCTCAACGACCAATCCGTTCGGCATGGCGTATCGTGAGGCGTCGCAAGCCATCCGTACCTTGGTGCATCCTGCGCCGGTGATCGCCGTCCACATGAGCAAGGTCGAGGAAGAGCCTCCGCCCAATAGCGACATTGTTCTTGTGGGGCCGACCGACCTGGATGCGGCGACCAGGCAGATCATGGAGGAACTGAAGCGCCGCGGCGTGCTGGCTCAGGCGATCGGGACCAAACCGATCTTCCAGTACTCGATTTAATGCCAGGGGCATCCCAGCCCGGAGTGACACGTGGCCCACCGTTCGGGTGGTTTGACTCGTTTGAAAACCCTGTGATACCGTACCTTTCCTTGAATTCCATCCACCTCTGCGCGGGACGCTATGGGAGCTGAAAAAGACCTGAAGGCCATTCTCGGCAAACTAAAATATTCTGACGACGCCAAGGTGGTCGAGCAGATCACCGAACAGACGAAACAGGTGCATGCCCGGATGGCCGGCATCCGCCACAAGCTGGTCGTCATGAGCGGGAAGGGCGGGGTCGGAAAGAGCATGACCACGGTGAACTTGGCGTTGGCCTTTGCTCGGCAGGGCGCCACCGTAGGCCTGCTCGATGTCGACCTCAATGGTCCCTGCGTGCCTCGCATGTTGGGGTTGCATGGGCAGCACCTTCAGTTGACGCCTCAGGGAGCGCTTCCCCCCGTCGGACCGCTTGGGATCAAGGTGGCATCGATGGACTTCTTTCTGGACGATGCGTCGCCCGTCCGGTGGAAGGGTCCGATGGACGTGAGCCCCGTGTGGTTGGGGCTCATGGAGATGAACGTCATTCGCGAGTTTTTATCGGACGTGGTGTGGGGCGAATTGGACTACCTGTTGGTTGATTTGCCGCCCGGCGCGGCGGCCGACAAGCCGCCGGTCCTTGCGGGGTTCATTCCCGACCTGGCCGGCGCAATTGTGGTCACGACGCCGTCGGAGGTCGCCTCCGATGTGGTGCAAAAATCCGTCACCTATGCGCGCGACATGGGCATCAAGGTGCTCGGCATCGTGGAGAATATGAGCGAATACCGGTGTCCTTCCTGCGGCGAATTGAACGAACTGTTCGAGGGCAATACTGAAGCGATGTGCGAGGTGTTGGACCTGCCGCTGCTCGGGCGGGTGCCGTTCGACCGCAAGCTGGCCCGCACGTTCGACAAGGGTGCGCCGTTGCTCGACGACACGTATCCGACGATTCAGCGCTATCAGGAGATCGCAGGCCGCATTCGCACCCTGCTCGACTACAAGAAGGTTCTGGCGGATAAACTCTGAGCCGGTGTCCGCGCGAGAGGAGTCACTATGAAATTCGTTTGCCTCAACTGCGAAACCTACATGAATTTTGAGAAGGTGGAAAAGCCGAGTGAGGGCTCCCTGGGAGTCTTCTTCGCCTGCCCCTCGTGTCAGGCCAAATTTTCGATGGTGACCAATCCCGGCGAAACACAAATGGTGAGCTCTCTGGGCGTCAAGCTGGGCGGGCGCACGGACACGGCGGCCCCCTTCGAGATGACGCGCGGGACGTTGAAGGATGAGGCGCGCGCGGGTGCGGGACAAATGGCAGCGTACCTGAATGAGAAGATCCAAGGCGGCCAGCCCGCCGCGGCCGCCCCCCCGCCTGCCAAAGCGGGAGAAAAGACCAGCAGTGGGTGTCCGTTCTCCGCCATGGTCGCGGAAATGGGATTGACGACTGGCGGCAAGGCTGGAAACGGCACCGCCTCGTCGGAATTCACATGGACGCCGGATGCCCAAGAGAAACTCGACCGGCTCCCGTCGTTCGTCAAGCCGATGGTCCAGGGCAGCGTCGAGGCCTATGCCCGTAAGCACGGCTTTACGACCATCACGTTGCAGGTGATGGACGATTCAAAGAACGATTCCCCGAACGGCATGACGTGGTCCCGGGAAGCCGAGCAGCGGCTCGAAAACATTCCTGACTTCATCCGGCCTATGGCTCGGAAGGAGATCGAACGTCTGGCGAAGGAACGGGGCGTCGCCACCATTACTGCCCAAGTGATGGACGATGCGAAAGACAAATTCATGAAGTTCATGTAACCAACTGCGGCACGCATGAAGTGGATTGGGGCAAGGCCCATCCGGTCGTCCGGATGGGCCTTTCAATTGTTAAGTCACGCGGGCATCTGGGGGCTTCTCTTCTGTGCGGTGGTTCTGCTCACCGGGGCACAGATTTCCGCCGCAGAAGGTTTGCACGCACCGCAGGAATCCGCGTCCCATCAAGACCACGCCAATGAGCATCACTCCGACCATCATGCGTCCCCGGGTCCCGCAGCGTGGGAAGGGTCGGCCGCAGGGGTTGCGTACTCAGAGTTCAACCATCATGTCGCCGGGTGGCTGCTCCTCATCATTGCATTGGCGGAGTTGGCCCAGGCGATGCGGCCCTCTCGGTCGATTGGAGCGGCGCGGTTTCTCTTGCCTGGTGCCCTCGGAGTGACCGGCATGTTTCTGCTGATCTGGAGCGACCATGAAGCCTGGCCGATCGGCCCTATGAGCCTATTCGACACGCTGTTCGGGGGCGATCCGGAGATCCTTCAACACAAGCTCTATGGCGTTCTGGCGCTCGCGATTGCGTCCATCGAGATGCTCAGACGGCTTGGCATCGTTCGGCATGCGGGATGGATGGTCCCGCTCCCGGCCTTTGCGATTGTGGGCGGCTGGATGCTGTTCGCCCACTCCCATGGGGCGCATCCTTCGGCGCACAAGATCGCGATGCATCATGCCGTGATGGGAACGCTTGCCATTACCGCGGGGTCCTCCAAACTCGTGGGGGCTTGGAGGCAGGAGCATGGACAAGGCATGCTGTCCCGTTGGGAGGCGCTATGGTCGACCCTCATCCTGCTCATCGCCCTTCAACTCATGTTCTATTCGGAGTCGTGACGGCTGCGATTGACACTCTTCCGGAGCCTGTGCTAGGTCTAGCCATCTCAACCAGATCGGGACGAGTGAAGAAGGCTCTAGCCGGCCGTTTTCCGCTGGTCTAGAGGAGGAACACATGGGTGGTCACAGCCATTGGGCGACGATCAAGCGCCATAAGTCGGCGCAAGATGCGAAGCGCGGGAAGATCTTCACGCGCATCATCAGGGAATTGACGATTGCAGCCCGGTCGGGAGGCGATCCGGACGGGAACCCCCGGTTGCGTCTGGCCATCGCCAAGGCGAAGGAAGCCAATATGCCGGGCGACACCATGAAGAAGGCCATTCAACGTGGGACGGGTGAATTGCCCGGCGTCTCGTACGAAGAGTTTACCCTCAAAGGCTACGGCCCGGGCGGGACCGCGCTCCTGATCGAAATCACGAGCGATAATCGGAACCGGACCGTGGCTGAAATCCGCAGTCTGCTCACGAAGAACCATGGCAATATGGCAGAGGCCGGTGCCGTCTCCTGGCAGTTTCAGAAGAAGGGCGTCATTACCATTGAGCGCGGCAAAGTCGACGAAGACGCACTCCTGTCGCTGGCCCTCGACGCGGGCGCGGAAGACGTCAAGGTCGGCGAGAAGACCTATGAGGTCATCACCAGTCCTCAGGACTTCGAGGCCGTCAAGAAAGCGCTGGCCGACGCCAAAGTCGAGATGGCCGTGGCGGAGATCAGCTTCATCGCTCAAAACACCATCCGGCTGGAGGAAAAGGCGGCCGAGCAAATGCTCAAGCTCATGGAAGTCCTGGACGAGCATGACGACGTGCAGAAGGTTCACGCCAATTTCGACATTCCCGATGAAGTGATGGAAAAGGTGGCGGCCGCCGCCGCGGGATGAGCCCGTTCCGCTGATGGACGTCCGCCGCGGATCGCGTGCGAACTGGATCAGATGATCGCCTTTCTGACGGGGCGGTTGGCGTTCAAGTCCCCTACTCTCCTCACCCTTGATGTGCAGGGAGTCGGCTACGAAGTCTGTATTCCTCTCAGCACCTATTACGAGCTGCCTGAGCTCGACCAACCAGCAGCGCTTCACATCCATACCCATCTGCGCGAGGACGCCATCCAGCTGTTCGGCTTCGTGTCGCAAGCCGAGAAAGCGGTGTTTCTCCTGCTGACCACGGTCTCCGGCATCGGTCCCAAGCTGGCGTTGAGCGTGCTCTCCAGTCTGTCGATTCCTGATCTCCTCTCAGCCATTCAATCCGGCGACGTCGACAAACTGTCCACGGTTCCCGGCATCGGCAAGAAGTCCGCCGCCCGCATCGCGCTCGAACTGAAGGAGAAAGCGGGAAGCATTCAGGTGTCCGGCGCCCGGGCTTCCGCAGAGCCGGTGGACTTCCGCGGCCCCTACGAAGACGCCTACTCCGCGTTGGTCAATTTGGGGTATCGCGCACAGGACGCGAAGGATGCGCTCGAGAGGGTCTCGAAGAAGGTCTCCGCGCCGATTGCCTTGACCGAGCTGATTCGAGAAGGCCTCAAGGAACTGACCAGGGGGTAGCCATGTTGCAGGCGTTGGGAGTGAAGAGGTCAGCCGCCCCGTATTTGGTCGCCGTCATGGTGTTTGCGGCGCCGTCGGGAATTGCTGCCCAAGAAGCCAGCGAGCCGAAGAGCATCCGCATGATCTGCGGGGCCTGCCCCGACGGCTATGTCACGACCGGCGTGGCGCAGTCGAAGGAGGTCTGCAAGGACGGAGATCCCACCCTCGTGCAGTGCGTCCCGATCGGTGCCAATTTGCTGCCGGTGTGCGGATCGTGCCCCGAGGGGTATCAGGAGATCGGCAGCTCTTCCGTCCCGGGCCGTTGCGGGACCAAAGACGGCGGAAGATTGGCACAATGCCAGTTGAGCACGATGGGACAGCAGCTTCCCGACCCGACACAGGGCGTGAAGCGGTGCCCGCCGGATTGCGGGAGCATTGGGACGCCCGGCCAGGGCGCTCTTCCGCCGCCTCCGAAGTATCAGCCGGCCCCGGATGCACAATAAGGTCACCGATCCCATGAGCGACAGACTGATGACGACCCGAGCGACCGAGGAGGAGCGTGGATGGGAAAACGCGCTCCGCCCGCAATCGTTGGACGACTATGTCGGCCAAGAAAAGATGAAGGCGTCGCTCCGGATTTGCATCGAGGCTGCCAAACGGCGGCGAGAGGCGCTTGACCACGCGATTTTCTACGGCCCTCCAGGACTGGGAAAGACAACGATCGCACATATCATCGCCAAAGAAATGGGCGCGGCCTTGCGGAGCACGTCAGGGCTGGTGCTGACCCATGCCGGCGATCTGGCGGCCATTCTCACCAACCTGCAAGAGTACGATGTGCTCTTCATCGATGAAATTCATCGGCTTCCCGCCTCGGTCGAGGAGGCGCTGTATCCGGCAATGGAGGATTTCCAACTGGACCTCGTCATCGGACAAGGGCCCGCCGCACGCACCGTCAAATTGGATCTTCCTCCCTTTACCTTGGTCGGCGCGACCACGAGGGCGGGCGCACTGACCTCGCCATTGCGGGACCGATTCGGACTGGTCTACCGCCTTGAGTTCTACCGCCCGAGTGAGCTGGAAGCGATCGTCCTCCGATCCGCAGGCGTGCTCGACATCGGCATCGACCGGGAGGGGGCGGCGGAGATCTCCGGCCGCGCCAGGGGAACCCCACGCATCGCGAACCGGCTCATCAAGCGCGTTCGGGACTATGCCCAAATCAAGGCAGACGGACGCATCAGCCGCCCGGTGGCTCAGGAGGCCCTGGCATGGCTGGGGATCGACGAGGCCGGGTTTGATGACATGGACCGAAAGATTCTGCTCACCATGATCGAAAAGTTCAACGGAGGCCCGGTGGGGATTGAGTCACTGGCTGCCGCCGTGCAAGAGGACAAAGGCACGCTCGAGGACGTGTACGAACCGTATTTGATCCAAGCCGGCTTCCTTGAACGGACCGGACGCGGTCGGCAGGTGACTCGACGCGCGTTCGAACATTTCAAACGGCCCTCGACGCTGCTCCTCTAGCCCCCGTTGGGACTCCTCGAAGAGTCGCTGCCGATCTCCAAAGTTTTTGAAAGTACAGGGCTCTCGTTGCAATCGCGCCAGCCGTTCCGGTAAGATCCACCACTTGTCCCAACAACGCCATGGGAGATCGGCCGATCTCCCCCGCTAGCGATCCGGGGCCCGCTTCAATGTCTAAGGATCTGTCCGATTATCGTAAGGAAATCGACCGCATCGACGACGAGATTCTGCGTCTCCTGAACGAGCGGTCCAAGAGTGTCATCCAAATCGGCAAATTGAAAAAGGAGAAAGACGCCGAAGCCAACCTGCACACTCCTGGCAGGGAGGCCGCCATCATCGAACGGCTGACGAAACAGAATACCGGGCCCTTCCCGACCGACGCGATCCAGGCCGTCTACCGGGAAATCATGTCCGCCTCGCTTTCGTTGGAAGGTCCGCAGAAAGTCGCCTACCTCGGGCCGCGCGCCACCTTTACCCATATGGCGTGCATGCAGAAATTCGGCTCCTCCGCTCAGTACGTGCCGGTGAACAGCATCAAGGAAGTCTTCAGCGAAGTCGAGCGCGGCCGGGCGAACTTCGGAGTCGTGCCGATCGAAAACACCACCGAGGGAGTGGTGAATCACACGCTGGATATGTTCATCGACTCGAATCTCCTGATTTATGGAGAGGTCCTTCAGGAAGTGTCGCACCACCTCTTGTCGAAGTCCGGTGTGCTGGAGGACGTCAAGAAGATCTATTCGCACCCGCACGCCATTGCGCAATGCCGGAACTGGCTGGAGACCAACCTCCCCCTCGTACCGGTGGCCGAAGTCGCCAGCACCGCCCGCGCCGCCGAGATGTGCATGGAAGAGCCGTCCTCGGCCGCCATCGCTTCCGAATTGGCAGGCCAGCTCTACGGCCTCAAGGTGATCAAGGCCCGGATCGAGGACAATTTGAACAACGTCACCCGGTTCTTGGTCCTCTCCCAGAAGCCGCCGGAGCGCACCGGCAAGGACAAGACCTCGCTGATGTTGTCCGTGAAGGATAAGGTCGGGGCACTGTACGATTTGCTCCGGCCTTTCGCGTCACACGGCCTGAATATGACCAAAATCGAGTCGCGTCCGTCCCGGCGGAAGGCGTGGGAATACATCTTCTTTGTGGACGTGGAAGGCCACATCGAGGAGGAGCGGGTCAAGCGAGCCGTCGAAGAGATCACCCCCCGGTGTCTGTTCCTGAAGATCCTCGGCTCCTATCCGGCACACAGTTAACCCCATGGCACTGTACGTCCACCCCGATATCCAATCCCTCAGTCCGTACGTCCCCGGGAAGCCGATCGACGAGCTGCAGCGGGAGTTGGGCCTGTCCCGTGTCATCAAGCTGGCCTCCAACGAAAACCCGCTCGGGCCCTCGCCCAAGGCGCTCGCCGCTCTCGAGGGAGCGGGGCAGGATCTCCATCGGTATCCGGACGGGGGAGGATACCGCCTCAGGCACGCAATTGCGGAGCGCTGGAAAGTCTCGAGGGACCACATCATCTTGGGCAACGGATCCGATGAAATTCTCGGACTGTTGGCACGCACGTTCCTGGCCCCCGGGGACGAAGCCGTCATGGCCGACCACACCTTCGTCATTTACAAAATGGAGGTCACCGCCGCGCACGGAAAGGCCGTCCTGGTGCCGCTTGCCGACTGGACGCACGATCTCGAAGCGATGGTGCGAGCCATTACGCCGAGAACGAGGCTGCTTTTTGTCTGCAACCCGAACAACCCCACGGGCACCATGGTTCCGGCGGATACCGTGCAGCGCCTGATGGCCGTCGTGCCTCAGGACGTCATTGTCGTCTTCGACGAGGCGTACCGGGAATACGTGCGCGATCCCCGAGTTCCCGAGACCCTGGACTACGTCAGGGAAGGGCGCAACGTGATCGTGCTGCGGACGTTCTCGAAAATCTACGGATTGGCCGGCTTGCGCATCGGCTACGGGGTGACGACCCCCGAAATTACGCTTCATCTGAATCGCGTTCGTCCTCCGTTCAACGCCAACTCGCTGGCCCAGCGCGCGGCGCTGGCGGCGCTGACCGATGACGACCATGTGGCCAAGAGTCGCGCCGTCAATGCGGCCGGGATGGCGCAGATCGGTGACGGGCTTCGTGCCATGGGGTTCGCTCCGATCCCAAGCCAGGCCAATTTTCTCTATTTTGACGTCCGCCAGGACGGCAAGGCGGTGTTCGAGGCGTTGCTGCGGGAAGGCGTCATCGTTCGCCACATCGAAGGCACCATGCTGCGGGTCACCATCGGGCAACCCGACGACAACGCCGCCTTTCTACGAGCGCTGGAAACCGTGCTGGCGCGCGAGAGCGGAAGAGCGAGGAGTCTATGATTATCGTGTTGAAGCCCGAAGCCACGGAACGCGAGGTCGATCACATCATCGATCGGCTCCGAGAACTGGGGCTGAAATCCCAGATCTCCACCGGACAGGAACGCACGATCATCGGGGTGATCGGGGACGACCGGATCCTCCAGAACCAGCCGCTGACCGCGTTGCCGGGAGTGGAGAGCGTCCTCCCCATTTTGGCGCCCTGGAAACTGGTGAGCCGCGAATTCAAGCGGGAAGGCACCATCATTGAAGTGGGCGGCATCAAGATCGGTGCCAAGAAACTCGCCATCATGGCGGGGCCCTGCGCCGTCGAACGGTTGGAATTGACCGTGGGGATTGCGCATGAGGTCAAAGCCGCCGGGGCCAGCGTCCTGCGAGGCGGCGCGTACAAGCCGCGCACCTCACCCTACTCGTTCCAGGGCTTGGGGCGGGAGGGGCTGGACTATCTCGTCGAGGCGAAAAAGCAGACCGGGTTGCCGGTGGTCAGCGAAATACTGGACACGCGGGATATCGAGCTGTTCCTGGAAAAGGCCGACATCATCCAGGTCGGCGCGCGCAACATGCAGAATTTTGAGCTCCTCAAAGAGGTTGGGGCGTATGACAAACCGGTCTTGCTGAAACGGGGTCTGTCCGCGACCATCAAGGAATTTCTGCTGTCGGCGGAGTACATCATGTCCCGCGGCAATCGGAACGTGATGTTGTGCGAACGGGGCATCCGGACCTTCGAGACGCAATACCGCAACACCCTCGACCTCGCGGCGATCCCGACGTTGAAAGAGCTGTCGCACCTTCCCGTCATCGTGGACCCCAGCCACGCGACGGGGAAATGGGCGCTGGTGGCCCCCATGTCGAAAGCGGCGGTCGCGGCCGGCGCCGACGGCCTGCTGATCGAAGTGCATTCCAATCCGGAATGCGCGTTATGCGATGGGGAAGAATCCATCAAACCGTCGAAATTCAAGGAATTGATGCACGACCTCGGCAACATCGCGCGGGCGGTGGGGCGCGAGATCTAGATCACGACATGCCGGTGCACTTCAAACAGGTCGCCATCATCGGAGTCGGGCTCATCGGCGGATCGTTGGGGATGATTCTGCGGCGGAAGCGGCTTGCGGACGAGGTCGTGGGTGTCGGCCGCCGCGTCGAGAACCTCAAGTCCGCCGTCGAACACGGCGCCATCGACCGCTACGTCGCCGATCCCAAGGACGGTGTGCGCCAGGCCGACTTGGTCGTCCTCGCGACGCCGGTCGACACGTACGAGCGGCACCTGCGGGACTGGGCGCACTGTTTGTCCGCCGGCGCCATTGTGAGCGACGTCGGAAGCGTCAAGGGGACGCTGGTCGAACGCTCGGAGGACGCGATGCCGGCCGGAGTGCATTTTGTCGGGGCGCATCCGATCGCCGGTAAGGAGAAAACCGGCGTGGCCGCCGGCAGCGAGCAGCTGTTCATGGGGGCGCGCTGCATCCTGACTCCCACGAAGCGCACCAACGAGCAGGCGTTGGCGCGGGTCCAGGCGCTGTGGCAGGAGACGGGCGCCATCGTGCTGACCATGGATCCCCACCAGCACGACCAAATCCTTGGGGCGGTGAGCCATCTCCCTCACGTGGCCGCCTTTGCCCTGATGAATGCCTTGGCCGATCTCCGGGATCACCACGTTCCAGACTTGGATCTGGCCAGCCATTCCGGCGGCGGCTTGCGGGACACGACCAGGATTGCCGCGAGTTCCCCCGAGATGTGGCGCGATATTTTTTTGTGGAACCGGGAGAACGTCGTCGCCTGTATCGACCGGTACGAACGCGCGCTCTCCGAATTGAAGCAGTTGATTCAGATCGGGGACGCCGCCGGGATCGAAAAGGCCTTGGAACGGGCCAAGGCCGAGCGCGAGAAGCTGAACCTCCAGCAGGGAAAGTCCTAAGCACCGATGGCGTCACTGTCCATTACGCCAGGTCGCCCGTTGACCGGCACCATCACGGTGGCGGGCGATAAATCCGTCACGCATCGGGCGATCATCCTGACCGCCCTGGCCGAAGGAACGAGTACGATCGCCCGATACTGCCGCGGTGAGGACTGCCTGAACACCATGCGGGCCTTTCGCGCGCTGGGCGTGCGAATCGATGAGGCGCCTGACCAGCTCACGGTCCATGGGAAGGGTTTGTGGGGATTGGCCGAACCGAGCGAGCCGATCGACTGCGGGAATTCGGGGACGGGCATTCGTTTGATCACTGGACTGCTGGCCGGACAGGATTTCTTCACGGTGTTGACGGGCGACGAATCCATTCGGCGCCGTCCCATGGGACGCATCGTCAAGCCTCTGCGGCAGATGGGCGCGGTGATCGCCGGGCGAAAGGGCGGGGAACTTGCGCCACTGGCCATCACCGGCACCCGCCTCAAAGGCATCGACTACCCGTCTCCGGTGGCCAGCGCACAGGTGAAATCCTCGCTTCTGCTGGCGGGGCTCTATGCCGAGGGCACCACACGCGTGTGGGAGCCGCGCCTGTCACGAGACCACACGGAGCGGCTGTTTGGCTATTTCGGGGTCCCGCTCTCCCGCGAAGGCCACACGCTGGTGTTGCCCGGGCGGCCGGCGGTCGGCTGGAGCGGGCGGGATCTGGTGGTCCCTGGCGATTTTTCCGCGGCCGCGTTTTTCTTGGTGGGCGCGACGATCGTGCCCGGTTCGGATGTCACGATTCGCAATGTCGGCATCAACCCCACCCGGACCGGGTTGCTTGAGATCCTGCGGGCCATGGGGGCCGATATTGAGGTGCTCCGTCCTCGCGAAGAGGCCGGGGAGCCGGTTGCCGACCTGCGGGTCCGAGCGGCGCCGCTGAAGGGCACGACGATCGGGGAAGATTTGATTCCTCAAACCATCGATGAGTTCCCCATCCTGTGTGTGGCGGCCGCCGTCGCGGAAGGAGAGACGACGATTACCGGGGCGGGGGAGTTGCGGGTCAAGGAGAGCGACCGCATTGCCACGATGACGGCGGAGCTCAGAGGCATGGGCGCGCGCATCACGGAACAGCCGGACGGGATGATCATCCAGGGCCTTGGCGCGGCAGGAATGAATGGACGGCTTCAGTCGGCAGCGCACGCCTCGAGCCATGGAGACCATCGCGTGGCCATGTCGCTCGCGATCGGGGGTCTCACCGCCTCCTCCGGCATGACGATCGACGATGTGGCCTGTGTGGAGACGTCGTTTCCGAACTTCGAAGGTACCCTAAGGACCTTGTTGACGGGGTCCGCAGGAGGATTATAATACGCCCTTTTGGGCCTGATGTGGTGGAGTGATCCGGTGATCATTGCGATTGACGGACCGGCTGGAGTAGGGAAAAGTACCGTCGCCAAGCTGTTGGCGGCGCGGCTGGGGTATCTTTATCTCGATACCGGCGCGTTGTATCGTGCCGTCGCCCTCAAGGTGCTGGAGTCCGGCGTCTCGCCCGGCGATCCCGACGGTGTGGCGAAGCTTCTCGCCAGCACCACGGTGACTATGCAATTTCACGATGGCACCATGCAGGTGCAGGTCGACGGCCGCGACGTGACCGGACAACTCCGGACGCCCGAGGTGACCGCCGCCGCCTCCGTCGTCTCGGCCATCCCGGCCGTCAGGGAATGGCTGCTTCCGGTCCAACGCCAAATCGGCCAGCGCGGCTCGGTGGTCGCCGAAGGACGCGACGTGGGCACGAAAGTGTTTCCGTCGGCTCCCCTCAAGTTTTTCCTGGATGCCGACGCGACGGTCCGGGCTGAGCGCCGGCATCGTGAGCTGGTGGCCGCAGGCCATGGCGGACCGCTTGAGCAGACGCGTCAAGATCTCTCGGGCAGGGACACGCGAGACCGAAGCCGGACGGTGGCCCCGTTGATCCCGGCCGCCGACGCCCGGCATATCGATACCTCGTCGCTCAGCATCGAGGAGGTGGTCGGCCAGATGATGGCCGCAGTGTCCGCCGCGTCGTGAGCGGCCTCGTCTATGCCCTGCTCTGGTTGCTGGCCCGCGCCGTCGCCGCGGTCTGTTTCCGCTACCGGGTTGAAGGGGCCGTGCCGGCGAAAGGCGGCGTGCTGGTGGCCGCCAACCATGCGAGCTATCTGGATATTCCGCTGCTCGGTTGCGGGATGCGGCGGCGAGCTTGGTATCTTGGGCGGAGCGATCTGTTTCCTGTCCCGATTCTGAACGGCATCCTCCAGTCGCTAGGATGGATCCCGTTGCGCGTGGGCCGTCTCGATCGGGAGGCGTTCAGCAAGGCCATCGCACTGATTCAAGCGGGCCGTGTCGTCGTCATTTTTCCGGAAGGCGGTCGGACACAAGACGGTCATCTGCGGCAGCCCAAGGCCGGGATCGGGGTGATTGTAGTGCAGACGGGCTGCCCCGTCGTTCCAGCGTATATCAAAGGGACGTTCGACGTCCTGCCGACGGGGGCCCGATGGCCGCGTCCGGGTCAGGTGACAGTCCGTTTCGGCGCCCCGCTCTATTTTGAAGCCAGCGGGCGAAAGGAGAAGGCAGAAAGCAAACAGTTTTATCAAGAGGTCAGCCGCACGGTGATCGAGCAGATTGCCGCCCTCGGGCAGGTTCCGCCTCCGAAAGGCCGGGATCGAGAGGAGCCGACACCGGACAGGACGACCGCCGACGCTCGCAATGCTGAGTGAGCCCGGCTCTTCCATCATCAGCACCCGGCGTGAGCCGGAAGAGTAGGACCTCCACATGGGTACCGTGTCCAACGAATCGGAAGCGCAGTTAGACCGCAATGCTCTTGCGGCCTTGTATGAAGAGACGTTCCGCAATCTTGAGGAAGGCACCATTACGGAAGGCCGGGTGGTCGCGCTGACCAAAGACAAGGTCGTAGTCGACATCGGCTACAAATCCGAAGGCATGATCTCCGCCGACCAATTCTCCGAGGAGGAACTCAAGAACCTCAAGATCGGCGACCGGCTCCAAGTCTACATCGAAGAATGTGAGGACGCGGACGGCAACCTGGTTCTTTCCAAAGAAAAAGCTGACAAGATGAAGATTTGGGAGGAACTGGAGAAGCTGTACAAGGAGGAGAAGAGCATCGAAGGCAAGATCATCTCCCGCATCAAGGGCGGCATGATGGTCGATATCGGCGTGAAGGCCTTTTTGCCCGGCTCGCAGATCGATTTGCACCCCGTCCGGGATTTGGACGGGCTCGTGGGAAAGACGTTCCCATTGAAGATCATCAAGATCAATCACCGCCGCGGCAACGTGGTGGTGTCGCGCCGGGTGCTGCTCGAGGAGACGCGCGACAAGAAGCGGCAGTCGACGCTCGCGAATCTGAAGGAAGGCCAGCTCATTCAAGGGATGGTGAAGAACATCACCGACTACGGCGCCTTCATCGATCTGGGCGGCATCGATGGCTTGCTGCATATCACCGATATGTCGTGGGGGCGGGTCGGGCACCCCTCCGAAATGTTCAGTGTGGGCGACAAGGTGGAAGTGACGGTGCTGAAGTATGACCGGGAGACCGGACGCATCTCTCTCGGACTCAAGCAGAAGAGTGCCGACCCCTGGACGAACGTGGCCAGCAAGTATCCGATCGGCACCCGTGTGCGGGGCCGCGTGGTCAGTCTGACCGACTACGGGGCCTTCGTCGAGCTGGAGCCGGGCGTCGAAGGACTTGTGCATGTCTCGGAAATGTCGTGGACCCATGAGGTCCGCCACCCGTCCCGCCTCGTCGCGGTCGGCGATCAGGTGGAAGCCGCGGTGCTCAACGTCGACCCGGCGAGCCGGAAGATTTCGCTGGGCATGAAGCAGACCGCGCCCAACCCCTGGGACATGATCGAGAGCAAGTATCCGATCGGCACCAGAATCGAAGGAAAGGTCAAGAGCCTCACGGATTTTGGCGCCTTCATCGGATTGGAGGAGGGCATCGACGGCCTCATCCACATCTCGGATATGTCATGGACGAAGCACATCAAGCACCCGTCGGAGCTGTTCAAGAAAGGCCAAAAGGTCGAGGCCGTGGTTCTGCGAATCGACAAGGACAAGGAACGACTGTCGCTGGGCTACAAGCAGCTCACCCGCGATCCGTGGGATGACGAGATCCCGGCGCGATATCATGTCGGCGACTCGGTGACCGGCAAGGTCAGCAAAGTGGCCGACTTCGGCATCTTCGTGGAGTTGGACGGGGGCGTCGAGGGGCTGATCCATATCAGCGAAGCCGGCTTGGAGCCTCAGGCGAAGCTCGAAGAGAAATTCAAAGTGTCGGATGAGGTGACCGCAAAGATCATCAAGGTCGATCGGGAAGAGCGCAAGATCGCGCTGAGCTTGCGGGAACATCATCTGGACCACGACCGCAGACAGATGGATGAGTACCACGCGTCGCAAGGCTCGCTGGACCAGAGCCTGGGGCGCGCCGCGAAGCAAAGCCGGAAGCGGTCGCAGTCCGACGACTAAGCCGCGGGCTTCCGTGACGAGGATCTGATCGCATGGCGGACGACCTGACATCAGCGAACCGCACCCCCAAGCGGCGGCCCTTACGCACCCTTTTGTGGGTGCTCGCCGCCGGCTTCGGACTCCTGGTTCTGCTGAATGTCTTCTTTCCCGATTTGGATCTCTCCACCGAAGATCGCATTGCGTTGATCCGCGTCGAGGGCGTCATCCTCGACGCCCAAGCGACGGTCGGAGAACTGAAACGGTTCAGCGAGAACCCGTCGGTCAAGGCGATCGTGTTGCGCATCGATAGCCCGGGGGGCGGCGTCGTGCCCTCACAGGAAATCCATGACGCCGTCCAGCGAGTCCGGAGCAAGAACAACAAGGCCGTCATCGCGTCGATGGGGAGCGTCGCCGCGTCCGGCGGCTATTACATCGCCGCGGCGACGGATCGCATCGTGGCGAATCCCGGGACACTGACGGGAAGCATCGGGGTGATCATGGAAACGGCCAACGTCGAGGGGTTGCTCCAGAAGATCGGCGTCGAAGGCGTGGTCATCAAGAGCGGCAAGTACAAGGATGTCGGTTCCCCTCTGCGGAAGATGAGCGAGGAAGAACGAGGCCTGCTGCAGGCGGTGATGGACGACGTGCATAAGCAGTTCATCGAGGCGGTGGCCAGCGGCCGAGCCCTCGAAGTGACCGACGTGCAGGCACTGGCGGATGGGCGCATTTTCACCGGCCGCCAAGCCAAAGAAGCGCGACTCGTGGACGAGTTGGGGGACCTCGAGGACGCGATTCAGCTGGCAGCCGACGTCGTCGGGATCGAAGGCGAGCCGAAAGTGGTCGAACCGCGCCGGCGGTTCTCGATCCGGGAATTGGTGGATTCACAGTTGTCAGGCATGTTTCCCAAGCTGGATTTCCATCCCGGCATCAGTATGAAATATCTCATGGCGTTTTGAGCACGGCCGGCAGTACCGCGGGAGAGGTGTCCACCAACTAAGGGGGAGCGGACATGACCAAGGCGCAGATCATCGAACGGGTTTCCGAGCAAGTTCCGACCTTAACGAAGCGGCAGGCGGAGGTGGTCGTCAACACCATCTTCGATTGCGTGCGCGATTCGCTGAAAAACGGGGACAAGACCGAGATACGCGGATTCGGGAGCTTTCGGCTTCGGGCGCGACGCATGAAAGAGGGGCGCAATCCGAAGACCGGCGCGACGGTTGCGGTGCCGGCGAAGCGCGTCCCGTTCTTCAAGGCCGGAAAAGAATTGAAGGAATTGCTTAACCAATAGCGTGCCTGAAGGAGCGATCCATGGCTGCCTCACAGTCTCCCGACTCCGCGACCGACATCCGCTGGACCGACGGCGCCCTAAAGCGGATGGATCGTGCGCCTGCCTTTTTGCGTGGAATGGTCCGTCGGTTGGCGGAAAAGAAGGCCCGCGAATTGGGGTATGAGGAAATCACGGAGGAGATTCTCGATCAATTCAAGGGACAGATGATGGGACGGATGGGCGGAGAGGCGGGCATGGCGTCGGCCGCCGAGGAGATGCAGCAGGGCCACTTGCCGTGGACGGCGGCGGCCAAGGATCGGCTTGCCGCGGTGCCGGAATTCATGCGCGGCATGATCAAGCAGATTGCCGAGGAAATCGCCAGAGAACGCGGCCACCTTGAAGTCAACGTGGAACTCTTCGAAAAGGTGGAAGCGCTGGGCGACCTGCAGGAGGCGCCGGGTCCGCCGATCGAATGGAGCGATGGGGCCATGGCGCTGTTGCAGGAGAAGATCAAGCAGTCCCCTCCTATCGCGCTGGAGTTCGTCACCGACATGCTCAAGCGGGATACCGAAGATCTTGCCAGGGAAAAGGGGCTGACCCGAATCGATGAAGCGGGGCTCGTCGAACTGTGGGACGCTCCGCAAGAGCGTGTCGCGTGGACGGACGAGGCCTGGAAGCGGCTACAGACCGCGCCGGATTTTGTGCGCAGCGGCATCAGAAAGGCCGCTGAGCGCCGGGCGCGCAAGCTTGGCCTGAAAGAGATCGACTCCGAACATCTCACGACTTTCCGCAATCAGGCGATGATGAAGGCGGTGAAGCGGATCCGATCTTTCGGGTATCAAGAATTGAC
Source organism: Nitrospiraceae bacterium (assembly GCA_040255845.1). Taxonomy (GTDB): domain Bacteria; phylum Nitrospirota; class Nitrospiria; order Nitrospirales; family Nitrospiraceae; genus Nitrospira_D. The sequence goes on from JBDZVU010000044.1 coordinate 21,554, forward strand.
CTTCGATGCCTTTGATACGGCGCTGCAGAAAACCAAACGCCTGCAAGGAAACGGTCAAGCGGAGAAACGCCTCCAGGAGATCCGCGGACACTTCGCCGATCCTGCGACCAAGAAGCCGGAAGGCGGCACACTGGGCGCCGAGTTGATGGACCGCTTCCGGAAGTACTTGAAAGGGGAAGGTTCGTTGTAATTCGTCTCCAGCCGGGTCCAAAGCCGCTGTGGGGCGGCTTGGACTGGCGGGAAGACGGCGTTCAGTGCGCGGCGGCTTGCGCCGGCCAGAATTTGTGGCGGATCTGCGGAAGCGGCTCGTTGTCGAAGTTCGGGATGTCGTAGAGGCAGCGGTCGATCGTCGCCACCTCTTCTTCGGTCAGCTGTAACGTCACCTTCTTCTTCCAAAACTTATCGAGGGTGAAATAGTCGCCGGACTGCGGCTTCTCCGCCAACAGCGCTTTCATCCTCTCGAAACCGGGAGTATCCACGCCCGGCACCCGACCCTTGTTCCGATCGTGGCACCAGTGCAACACCTCGGCGATTCCGTACATCGTGAGCTCAATATTCACCGTGTTCCCCATACACATCCTCCTCGAAAGAGCGCCATTCTAGCCCAAGCCAAGGCGAAATTTCAAAGGTGAGTCAGCCGATTGCGACGGGGAAGAAGGCCTTTGTATACTGGTCTTCCGCACGGATCATGCTAGGTCTTTCGGTCCTGAACAGCTCATGGAGGTACGGTACGTGAGTTCGCTGCGTCCAACGCGGATCCTTCTCGCCTTGGTGGTTGGACTGACGGCGTGCTCGAAAGCCGAACCGTACAACCCGCCGGACCTGTTTTACTATTTCGCAAGTTATAAGGTGGGCAAGAACCCCACCACGGTGACGACGGCTGATCTGAACCACGACTCGTTTACCGACCTCATCACGACCAATATTTCGAGTAACACCGTCTCGATCCTCTTGGGAAACGGGGACGGGACGTTCAAGGATCAGGTGCAGATCAACGTGTGCAAGGAGCCGCGCGCCCTGGCGCTCAACGACTTCAACGGAGATCAGCATAGCGATGTCGTGCTCGCCTGTTCAGGCGGGGACGAAGTCGCCCTGCTGTTCGGACACGGCAACGGGAAGTTCGAAGAGGGACCCCGCTATCCCGTGCATCGGACGCCGGTCGCGCTCACCACCGAGGATTTGAACGGAGACGGCCATGCCGATCTTGTGGTGGCCTTACGAAACGACAAGGTGAAGGTCTTTCTGGGCACCGGCACGGGTGAACTGAGGCATGGCGCCCAGTACGAATATGGGGACACACCCACTTCCGTCGCGCTGTCGGATCTGAATGACGATGGGAAATGGGACTTGGTCGTCACCAACGGGGGGCCGATGTCGAACGCCGTCTCCGTCTGGCTGGGAAACGGCGATGGGACGTTTCAGGAGCCAAAGGACTACCGGACCGGCAAGCGTCCACTGGGAGTCAGCTTCGCCGATTTCAACAATGATCACCGCCGCGATATGCTCGTGATCAACGGGGAGCGGGACAGCTTCACGACGTTCTTGGGCAACGGGAACGGCACGTTCCAGGACGGCAAGGACTCGGGCGCGGATGCGGGCCCCAACTTCGGCTTCGCCCGGGATTTCAACGGCGACCGGCTTATGGACGTGGCCATTGTGAATCTGCAATCCAACGACCTGTCGATTCTGTTCGGCAAAGGCGACGGGACGTTTCATTATCCGCCGAGAAATTATCGCACCAAAGGCGGCCCTTTTGCCGTGTCCTCTTTTCGCGTGACGACGGACGGCACGGAAGAGCCCGGGTTGGCCATCGTTGACAACGGCGACGGAAGCGTCTCCATTTTCCTGCACCGTGGGTTGAAGGGCCCGGCGCATTCGAACGCGGCGGGCTGAGACTGTCGATGGCGGCTCGGCAGCCCTGCCATTCTTGACAGGTGCCGGACCGTTCTATAGAGTGGCCGCCGTCGTTCGTGCCCTCTCTTGTCATGGCCCTACGATCATTTGCCTGGTGGTTCGTGATGGGTTCGCTCATCACCCTCTCCGTGCTCATGGTGCAAGGCGGCCTGCGCGACTTGTGGGAAGGCACCCATCCCTCGGGGGGCACCAACGCGATCGTCTATTTCGGGACTACGATTCTAGGGGGCGGGTTGCTCGCCGGATGCGTAGCGCTGGTGCTGAATCGCCTTCGATAACACAAGCAGTCTGGTTGTCGCATGGAATGTCTCAAGTGCCAGGGATTCATGCTGGTCGAGCGGCACTACACGCTCATGAATCGCCGCATCCATGCGCGCTGCATCAATTGCGGGTTTTGGATCGACCTGGCCGACTTGCTGCGGTTTTTCCACAAAGTCATTGATAGCAGCCTAAAAGGTGGTAAGGTGCGAGAATCCTACACGCTGTAAAGGCGGTGCATGCAGAGACCGGGGCCAGGCCGTCAGACATCGCTCTTCAATCGGTGGTCGCTCGTTTCCGTCTTTCTTCTCGTGGCCTCGATGTCCCTGATCGTGTCCGTCGGGGACGCGTTCGGCGCGCGCCACAGCCGGCGCGGAGCCGAGCCGGCTGGCTTCTCGCCGCTGCCGTGGCGCATTGTCCCGGCGCACAGCATTTTGCTGAAAGAGATGCGATCCGGCCGTGTGCTCTATCAACACGAGTCCGAAAAGCGTCTGTCGCCGGCCAGCCTCACGAAGATCATGTCGGCCCTCGTCATCCTTGAGCGGGGCAATCTCGCGGATCAGGCCACCGTCAGCAAGAACGCGGCGCGCGCCCATAAGACGCACCTGCGTCTGAAAGCGGGAGAAGTCTTCCGACTGGAAGATCTCTTGAAGGCCATGCTGATCGTCTCGGCCAACGACGCGTGCCTGGCCGCGGTCGAACATGTCGGCGGAGACGAGGAGCAATTCGTCATGCTGATGAACGCCAAAGCGGCGGCCATCGGCCTCAGGGATACCCATTTCAGCAATGCCTGCGGGTTCGACCATCCCGACCACTATTCGACGGCGGAAGATCTTGCCACGTTGAGCGAGGTGGCCCTTCAGCATCCGGTGTTCAAAGAATTGGTGCGGGAGGAGCGGGAAATCATCACGCCGATCACGGGGCATCGGGCCTACGTGCTGCACAACACCAATCGGCTGCTGGGCCGGATTCCCGGCGTCGAGGGAGTCAAGACCGGATTCACCTCGAAAGCGGGGCGCTGCCTCATCGCCAAAGTCTCGCAGAACGGCAGTGATCTGCTGCTCGTGATCCTGAATTCCAACCGCCGCTGGACGACCGCCAAGAGCCTCATCGACTATGGGCTCAAGGTCACGGAGAGCCTTCGCTGACGGGCCCTAAGAAGGAGGGACACCGCGTGTGGAGTCGAGGAACGGCTGTGCGGCCGGGGGGAACTCGTGACTGGATTAATGAGGTTGGGCGAACTCGATGTTGATGTCTTTGCCCAGGTAATTCACTTGGAATCCCTGCTTGTCATACGCCAAGACGGCGCCCATCACGTTTTCGTCTCCGTACTCTTCCTTGCCTAGCAGCTTGCGGATATCGTCCGGACTCTCACTGTTCAAGACATTGCGGAAAATCCCTCGAGTCTTGTGGGCAAAGCGGTTGTTGATGAAGATCAAATCCACTTTGCCATCCTGGACGCGCACGCCTGCCATCGGCCCCGTCGGCTTCCGTTGATCCAGGAGGAAAATAAAAGTGGCTTCCTGTTCAGCCTTGATGCCGGAAATCTTCTCGTTGACCAGCACATCCAATGCCTTGGATTCCGGGTCACCCAGTTTGATACCGAACAACGAGATGCTTTCGCTGCTGATGGCTTTCGGATCCATCACATCGTTCTTGCTGAGCTCATACGGTTCCGCCTGCGCAAGGCCGACTCCGGTCACCGTCGCCATGCAGAGCCAGACGGCCAGCCACAGTCTCCGTACACCCTTCATCGCAATCCTCCTTGATTCACACAGTGTGATGGCCCACCACCGATCGGCCGCAGTGCAAAACGCAACATTCTAGCCAAGCGGGGTCAGGAGTTGCAATAAACTCCCGGTTTCCGGCTCCGATTCACGCACCGGCGGCGAGCAGGAGCTCCCCGAGCTGCTTCAATCTGAGAAAGTACCGCTGGGTATCCTGCTCCAGGTCCGCCGTCAATTCGGTCAGATCGCCGACACAGTCCTTGATGATC
>JBDZVU010000130.1:0-5850 GCA_040255845.1 Nitrospiraceae bacterium
CCTAGGGAACCTGCTGCACGATTTCTACCAGCTCCTTGGGATAGAGCACGATCTCGATGCGCCGGTTCGCGGCCTTCCCCGCCTCGGTATCATTGTTCTCCAACGGCCGGGTATCGGCATATCCTCCTGCCTCCAGCATCCGGCGGTCGACGCCGCCCTCCTCGATCAGGTAATGCACCACACTGGTCGCCCGGGCGGTGGACAATTCCCAATTGGTCGGGAACCGGCTGCGCAGCCTCCCGCCGATCGGGACGTTATCCGTATGCCCTTCGATGCGGATGTGTTTGTCGGTGGCGTTTCGCAGGACGTCGCTCACCTGCTTCAGCACCTGCAATCCGGCGGGCTTGAGCCGCGCCTGACCTGACTCGAACAGAATCCGGTCGACCACATGAATGGACAGCCGGTCCCGAGCCTGACTGATCTTGACGTCCCCTTTGTCGATCTCGGCCTGCAAGGACTTGGTCAGCTCGTCGGGCGTCGGTGTCACCCGGGACATCTCCGCGTCCTTGGCAGCACGCTCCTCGCTCAACCGCGTCCTCTCCGCCTCCTCCGCGCGCAGCCGTTCCTGCGCTTGTGTGAGATCGGACGTCAACGCTTGCCGCTCCTCAGCCAAGCGCACTCGCTCGCCCTCCTCCGTGCGCAGCCGCTCCTGCGCTCGTCTGAGATCGGACGTCAGCGCTTGCCGCTCCTCTGCCAAGCGCACTCGTTCGCCTTCCTCCGCGCGCAGCCGCTCCTGCGCTTCGCTGAGCCGGGCTGCCATATCCCGTTGCTCTTCCTCCAACCGGACCCGCTCGGCTTGCCCGGCCGAGAGGCTCCGCTGCATCTGTTCGAGCTCACCGGACAATCGCCGCCGCTCTTCCCGGACGGCCGTCGATTCCTTGTCCAGCGTGGCAAGCTCCGCGGACATCGCCGCGATCTGCTGGCGCTCCCGCTCCACGTCACCCGCCAGCAGCGCCGCCCTTGCGGCGGCGGCCTGATGGTCGCCCGCTTCTTGTCGCAACGCGACGAGCTGTGCATCCCTCTCGGACAGCCGCTCCTCCAAGTCCCTGACCCGCGCGGCTTCCGTCTCCAGCTCGTCCGCGCGCTGCTGAAGGCGTGTCAGCTCCTGCTTGGCGGCCGCGATATCGCCCAACAAGGTTTGCTTGTCGTCCTGCAGCCCGCGAACCCGTCCCCGTTCGGCGGTCAACTGCGATTGGAATTCGAGGGTCGCATTCTCCGCCTCTTGGAGCGCCGCGCTCAGGCGTTGTGTTTCTGTTTCAAGGGCCGACAGCTCGGCCAGCGCGGCCGCCTTCGCCTTGTCCACCTCCTCGCGGTCGCGCAACGCGGTCTGGAGCCGCCGCTCCAAGTCCTGCGATCGGGATCGCAGCTGATCCCGCTCACGGCGCAGTGCGGCTGCGGACAGGCGGAGGTCCTCTTCTCCGGCGGTGGCGATCCGGATGGTCCCCGGAATGTTGACCTCGCCGCCGGGATCATCGGCGGAGGAGGCCCGCACCACATATCGGATCACGGCACTGCTGCCAAAGCAGACGCTGGCGCTATCCTTGCTGCTTAACTGAGCGGTGTATTGATGCCGGTTCGTCCGTTTTATGAACGAGCCGAAATTCCGCTCGCATGTCAGCGCATCCATGACCGGATCCAAGAAGACGACACTCGCCGCTCCCTGCCGTTGGTTGACCCAGCGGACCTCATCGCCGGGGCGGACGGTCAACGTCGCGGGAGAGAGGTTCTCCCGAATGACGACGTCTTGTACCTGCCCGGTTCGAGTCAGCGTCGGCGTGGCTGGTCCGGTGATACTCTGACAGCCTGCCATGAGGACCAATCCCAGAGCGGCGAAGATGTTGTGTCGGGATGGCATGCGCGCCTCCTCCTCTCTTGGTTGGGCTCCGACCCGTTGACACCGGCTCTCTGTCGGCCTGGACAGGAACGCGGTCAACGGGCGTGCCGGCCCGCGCCCGGGCCCTCGTTCGCAACTGCACTTCTCTCTATAGGGCTTGTATCAGCGTGGAGACTCGGAGCAATCCTTGAAGCGGGGGAAAACCACCCCAGCGTGGGTTGCGCTTTCGCCGCCCTCGTTGGTATGCGTCGCGGTCACTGGCCAGCCGCCGATGAAGTGCGCTCGGCATCGACGTGCCGTTCCACATAGGAGAGGGCACCGGTCACCGGTGAGTCCGCCTGCTCCGCGCCGCGTGCGGCAACGACGAGCGCAGCCGCCAGACCGGCTTGCTCATGGACCTCCTGAATGCTGGTACCGGCAGTCGCCCGGCGGGCATGACTCGCCGCGGCATCGACGACGTGGAGGGTCTGATCGACCGCCTGCAGCAGGTCGGGAGACGCACCGCGTTCGCTGAGGACGCTCCGCAGCCTGCGCAACGCCGGCAGCACCGCCCCGTCAGGTTGAGGCGCGTCATCGGGCAGAGGGCGAAAGGCAAGCCCTTCCGCCCCTTCCAGTTGGTTGACGACCCGCTGCATGTGGAGCTTGGTGTGCCCGCTGCCCGGCTGATGCGGCCCGAGCGACGTCTCGGCCTGCCGAATCGCCGATTCGATGCCGCGTCTCGCTTGTTCCACGAGCCGCCGCGGCTCTTCACCGGACGATCCGCTGGCCGCGCGCTCGCCTGCGGTCGGCGCCACGCTCGCCTCCATGGGAGCGGCGCACGCGGCAGCCAGCATGCATGCGCAACCGAGGATACGCGCAATCAGTGCACGCCTGATGGTGATCTCTCCGACTCGTACCGAGACGCCACCATGACCCATCCCTTCCACGTACCATCCTGTGCCGCCGCGCGCGAACTGCATCGTCCCCGGAACATGGCCTATCCTGCCCTAGCCCGTTTCGGCATGTCGGACCTGTACGGCCATGCCGGTTCTCGCCCGCCTGCTCGAAGGGGGCCGCGACTCAGGGACGTCAGGCGTCTTGAAAAGTGCGCCACCGTTGGTGTACAACCGCGCTCCTTTGAGGTTGGAAACCGCCAGTCATACGGAGGGTACGACGTGGGAGAGCACTGGTCCATCACGCAGGAAGAAGAAGACCTCTACCGGCGCCGCTTGTTTGCGCGCGCCAGCAAAGGGGACGCCAAGGCGAAACAGGAACTGCAGCAGACCTACGGGGTGCGGCTCTGGTCTGCGCAAGAACGATCCCAATTGATCTACGACAATCCCAAATACAAGGAGAAGCGACAGTCCAGGAAATAGGCGCCGGCGCTCCTGGCGCATTCGCTAGGTTGCCGCCGGTATGGATGTCGCGCGTTCCGGGCTTCGTCCACCGATCCGGGATTCTTGACGCTGCACCATCAGTCGCCGCCCTTCCATCGGGAAGCCATTCAACGCCGCAATGGCGGAGTCGGCGGCCGCTGCGGAGATTTCCACGAAGCCAAAGCCAAGCGGCCGCCCCGTAAACCAGTCTCTCAGGATGCGAATCGACACCACGGGGCCATAGGGAGCGAATAACCGAGCGAGTTGCGATTCGGTCGCGGCGCCACTGAGTCCCCCGACATACAACTGAACCATAGAATTTCCTACCTCCCTGCTGGAATCACGTGAAACATAGGCCCCACCCTAGTCAGCTGTAGGAATCGTGTCAGCTGGGCAAGGCCCTAGCCGCGTGGACACGTCGATCAGGCGCCCGCCCGGATCTTGACCGCTGCTTCACACGACGCGTACAGTGCTGCTTTCTTCATCACCGCCTCGCCAGACCGAAGACGGTGATCAGGCGCTCCTGCCGCAACACTGGAGCAGCTTCCCGTGTCAGTCCTACCGACCAGAATCACTCGCCCACGTTGCCGATTCGCAGGTGGACCGGCTACGGCGCTTGCAGCAACACCCGCGTTCAAACTCCTCATGACGTTGAGAGGAGGGAAGCATGATGACTAGCGCTCAGCCAAAAACGTTTTCGCTCCTGCTCGTGGAGAGCAGCGGCAGCGAGGTCGAGCGGTTCCTGCAGACCCTGGAGAACGACCTGCCCCGGCATGAAGACGAGCAGGTCGACATCGTGATCAATGCCACGGCGGAAGGCGCATTGCGGCGACTACGTGAACAGCCCATCGATCTCGTCATGACCGCAGTCCGGTTGCCGGGCATGACCGGCATTCAATTGACGGACCGCATCATTGATTTCGATCACCGCATTCCCATACTCGTCATGGGTTGTGCAGAGACCCTCGATGGCGTCATCGAAGCGATGCGCCACGGCGCCTTCGATTACCTGATGAAACCGTACGATAGGCAGGCGGCCATTGCGCGCGTGCACCGCGCCATGCGCATGTCGGAGATCCTGCTGGGGTCAGATGAGACCCGCCGCCAGAGGGAGATGCAGCCGTTCAACGATATCGTCTCTGTGAGTCCCGCCATGCGCGCGGTGACAGGACTCGTCGATGCCGTCGCCAAGGTCTCGGCGACGGCGTTGATCGTCGGCGAAACGGGCACGGGGAAGGAATTGATCGCGAAAGCGATCCATGAACGGAGCGAGGAACAGGCGGGCCCCTTTCAGGTCGTCGATTGCACGATGCTCGCCGAAGGAACGGTGGAGAGTGAATTGTTCGGCCACGTCCGGGGGGCGTTCACCGGTGCCGTCGCCGATAAGCGCGGGTTGATCGAATCGGGCAGCGAAGGCACGGTCTTCCTCGACGAGATCGGCGACATACCCATGATGCTCCAGGCGAAGCTGTTGCGCGTGCTGGAAGCGGGCGAAGTGCGGGCGGTCGGAAGCACGCACCCCAAGAAGGTGCGCACGCGGTTCATCGCGGCCACCAATCAAGACCTGGCGGAGAAGGTGCAAAAAGGAGAGTTCAGGAAAGATTTGTACTATCGGCTCAACGTCATGGTGATCCGGGTTCCGGCCTTGCGGGACCGCAAGGAAGACATTCCGGTCTTGGCACGCCATTTCATCGACAAGTACGCCGAGCTCTTCGACAAGCTGGCGCCGCGGCTGGATCCCTCGGCCGTGACCGAACTGATCGCGCATCCGTGGCCCGGCAACGTGCGGGAGCTTCGCAATGTGATGGAGCGCGCCGTCATGCTCGCGTCCGATGGACACATCGACTCGCAGCTCATCGTCAGCATCCTCCAGGGCGCAAGCAAGGACCCATGGGTCTCAGGTGAATTTTTATCGCTCCCCTACGCGCAGGCCAAGGAAAAGCTGCTCGAGGAGTTCAACCATCGGTACATATCATTCAAGCTCGCGAACAATCAGGGCAACGTCACGCGGGCCGCAATGGAAGCCGGTCTCCCCCGGCCCTATTTTCATGAGATCATGCGGCGCTATCGGCGCGCGGCATGACGGGCTGCGCTGTCAGAGAGTGCTGACACCCGGCGATCCCCTAAGGCGCGTAACGCCGCAGATCCACTTGGGAATTCCTTCCCCCTCACACTGATCCGACTGTCAGTTTTTCTTTTCCATACTTTTCCACTCGTTGCGCGGCTTTCACGCCGGGCGGATGTCAGTACTCGATGACCCGCTCTCCGGCACCGCTGGGTCTTCCTGTGCACCTCCCATAATCCATCACGATATCAATGCGTTCCATTCCATCATGACGCCGCGCGCGCCCATGCCGAGGCACAGCGCTTGTAACTGCCCCACAGGGGGAGATGCGACGTGACGCCGGTGAATGAGGTGGATGAAAGGAGGTGATTCGATTCCACGCGTCCCGTTCAACGTGCCGGTCTATTTTTAAATGGAGGTACACATGTTCTTTTCACGTCGGCAATTTTTAAAAGTCTCGGCGGGCACCGTCGCCGTGGTGGCGCTGGCGGACAAGGTCCTGGCGTTGACCGCGCTGCAGCCCGTCGTCGAGGTCGGGAACCCGCTGGGCGATTATCCGGACCGGTCGTGGGAGCGGGTCTACCACGATCAATACC